>JAQVHC010000001.1:0-41371 GCA_028696435.1 Actinomycetota bacterium
CACAAGAGAAAAAAAATAGAATAATTGTAGTTTTCCAACCCCACAGATATTCGCGGCTGGCAAATTTGAAGGATAAGTTTGATGGCTGTTTTGATGAAAGTGATATTTTAGTTGTTACAGATGTCTATGCATCAGGTGAGTTACCGATTCCAGGAATTACTGGTAAGACCCTGGTTGATATTTTATTAGATAATGGTTTTAAAGGTAAATTAGCCTATATTCCGGGCTTGCATGAAGTAACAGAATATCTTGAACTCAATATGAAACAAAATGATATGATTTTACTGATGGGTGCGGGAGATATCACCAGAGTCACAGAAGAATTATTAAAATATTAAAAAGTTTGATCATACGTAAATTACTAATGAGAGAAAATAGACTATCAGGAGAAGAAATTGTTAATATTATTAAGGGTGCAGGACTGAATAATGCAGTATTTAATGTAAACACATCGAGCCTGTCTTCCATCAGGACGGGAGGAAATGCACTCTGCTATTTTAAAGCAGATGGAATTATGGATTTAAAGAAAATAATTGAAATCTGTATAGAGAAAAAAATTAGTTTCATGTTAATAGGGGATTGCACAAATGTTTTGTTTAATGATGGGTATATCAAGACAGTACTTATAAAACTGGGTACTGATTTTGATTATGTAGAATTTAAAGAAGACGGTGAAATTGAGGCAGGTGCAGCCTGTAATCTCTCAAAATTTATAATCAAAGCTGCAGCAGCAGGATATGATTTTTCAGTTCTTTCTGGCATACCGGGTACCCTGGGAGGGAGTATCGCAGGCAACAGCGGAAGCAGGGATACTGGAATATGTGATTTTGTAAAAAAAATCAGTTATATTGCGGAAAGTAATGGGAAGATTATAGAAAAAACTGTGAGTCTGGATAAAAGTAATTTTAGCTACAGAAATTTAAATATTCCTGACCTGATTGTATTGACCGGTGTAACAATGAGTGCACAAAAAGATAGCGAAAACGATATTCTAAAAAAAATAAGACATAAAATAAAAACCAGGAAACTGAATCAGCCGGTTAATGCCAGAAGTCTCGGGTGTTTTTTTAAAAACGTAAAAAATTATCCTGAATCTGCAGGTGAATTAATAGAAAAGTGTCACCTCAAAGGATTTACTTATGGTGGTGCCAGAGTTTCAAAAAAACATGCAAATTTTATTGAAAACTTTAGAAATGCCAGCTCGAATGACATATTTGTTCTTTCAAAAATAATAAAGGATGTAGTTATGGAAAAGTTCGGAATAAGACTGGAATACGAAGTTAAGCTGGTAGGATTCTAATTATACAAAAGGAAAAGGATTTTATTATGTCTGATTTACTAAAAAAGTTTCAGAATCTTAAAGTAAGGGAAAATAAAAAATCGCTTAAAATTGGTGTAATTGCCGGAGGTGTTTCATCGGAGAGGGAGATATCACTACTAACTGGAAAAAATATCTATGACTCACTATTAAGATCAGGTTACAATGCTGTTTTTATTGACCCTGTAGATGATTTTTTTAAAAGGCTTAAAGAGGTAAATATAGCATTCCTTGCGCTTCATGGTAAATATGGTGAGGATGGAACAATACAGGGGTTACTCGAATTTGCAGGGATTCCATATACAGGATCAGGAATACTGGGTAGCGCAATTGCAATTAATAAGATATTATCAAAGAAAATTTTTCAGTGTGAAAATATACTTACACCAGATTATATTGAAGTAGAATTAAAAAATGGATTAGAACTATCAGAGTTAAAAAAACTTTTAGATAAAAAAACCGGATACCCTGTAATAGTTAAACCAAATACAGAAGGTTCAACAATAGGTGTAAGCATAGTTGATAATGATTCCCAGCTGGAGAGCGCAGTTAACGAAGCCCTAAAATATGACAACAGGATTTTAATCGAAAAATATATAAAGGGAAGGGAATTAACTGTAAGCATTATAGGAAATGAACCAATTGCCCTGCCTATTATTGAAATAAAGCCTAAAAGTGGTTTCTATGACTATGAGGCAAAATACACCAGCGGTATGACTGAATATGTGGTTCCTGCGGAGCTGGATGATAAATTAACCGGATACATATTAGAAACAGCAGTTAAATGTCATAAAGCGCTGCAATGTAAGAGTATTTCAAGAGTTGATTTTATTCTGGATAATTATAACAATGCATATGTTTTTGAATTAAATACAATGCCCGGTATGACTGAAACAAGTCTGGTGCCAAAGGCTGCAAAAGCTGCAGGTATTAGTTTTGATCTCCTGGTTGAAATCATATTAGATCTAGCAAGTTTAAAAGTTTAATTTGATGGTGACAAAATTAAAAAAAGTGATAATTCCATTATAGCCAGAAGAAGAAGAAAAATTATCGGAAGGAGAATACGGGATTTTCTTAAACTAGTCCTCATTATCATTTTTTTTGCTTTATCTATATGGGGTCTTAATTATTTTTATAATAGTGATTATTTTAAGATTAAAAGTATAGAGATACAGGGTAATAAACACTATAAGGATGAAGAAATTAAAACTCTTGTAGAGGATTTAACAGGTAGTAATATATTTGAAGTTAATAAGAAAAAAATAGAGGATGCATTAACTAAAAAACTAAGCTGGATAAAAGAAATAGAATTAAGCAAAGTTTTCCCGGATAAAATTGTGATAGAAATAACTGAAAGAAAACCCTGTCTTAAAATAGTATATCTGGGGAACTATTTTCTTGTAGATGATGAAGGTGTGGTGCTTGATAAGATTGATAAAGAGAGTCTGGATAAATATAAAGATTTAATTCTGGTTAGAAATGCAGTTAATTATAGTATTAATGTAGGTGAGAAAATAGCAAAGAAAAATGTACTTAGTTGTGCTGAAATTTATGACTTTTTTGACAGTGATCTTAAAAATCTAATTAAAGAAGCCAGGCTGGATGATAATATTTCAGGGGATATAATTTTCCATACTGTCAATGGAAGGGAAATTATTTTTGGCGACAGCAGTGATATCTCAAAAAAAGTAGAAATCCTTAAAGAATTACTAGAAGGACAGTCAAATTGTAGTATAATTGATTTAAGAATCTCTGATAACCCTGTGATAAAATAAGGAAGCGGAGGTATGGTTGCCGGCAAAGGATGAAAATATTGTAGGAATCGACATAGGAACTACCAAGGTAATAACTTTAATAGGAACAGTAGATAAAAATAACGTATTGAGAATAAAAGGTTCTGGAATTTCAGGCTCAAAAGGTATTAAAAAGGGATTGATTATAGATATAAATGAAGCTTCGAGGTCTATACTTGAATCTATAGAGATGGCTGAAAAATCTACAAAGGCATTTGTTGATAGCGCTTATATAGGAGTTACAGGCAAGCATATTTCTTTCTTGAGCAACTTATGTGAAATAGATATTAATTCACCTAATAATATAATAAGAAAATCAGATGTTGATAGGCTTATTTCGATGGCAAACCGGGTAAGTATATCCCCGGAGCATGAAATTATACATACTTTAATAAAACAGTTTATTGTAGATGGAGAAAAAGGGATAATTGACCCTATAGGTTTATCAGCCGGGAAGTTAGCTGTAGAGTTACTGGCAATTTATGGGACGACCTCCTTAATTAATAACATAGTTAACAGTGTAAAAGCCAATAAAATAGGGATTAAAGATATAATTGTTGAGGCTCTTGCCTCAAGCGAAGCAGTCCTTACTCCAGAAGAAAAAGAGAGCGGAGTGATACTTCTGGACATTGGTGGAGGAACAACAGATGTTGCTATATATAAAAATAAAAAGATGGTATTTACCCACAGTCTTCCGGTAGGAGGAGATTTAATAACCAATGATATATCAATTGGTCTTAATATCCCATTTTTAAGGGCAGAAGAAATTAAAAAGAAATTTGCCAATGTTGATTACAATTTTTATGATACTTTAAACAGGATAAACATAGGTGATATAAAAATAGATAGTAACAGGACAACCTTAAACATAAGGTTATATAATATTGTAAATTGCCGCGTTAAAGAACTGTTGAATTTAGTTAAAGAAAAAATTGAAGGTTATGATTTTATGCACAGAGTTCCATGTGGACTTGTATTAACTGGAGGGACATCTCTTCTTAAAGGGATAGCCCCGCTGGCAAGCTCAATATTTAATCTGCCAGTGAGGCTGGGGGCACCATATGACATAGATGGACCACCGGAAGTTATAAATAATCCGATTTATTCGACAGGGGTGGGTTTATTAAAATACGCCTGTCAGCTGGAAAATTATGTTAACATAAGCCAGATCGGGGAAAAGAAAGAAAAAAATAACTTTGCAAGGAAATTCAGGGAATTTATACTAAAAATTTTAAAAAATGAAAGCAGGTGATTATTTTGAGTTTTGATTTTAATAAAAGTTATTACGCAGTTATAAGAGTAATAGGTGTAGGGGGTGGAGGCAGTAATGCTGTAAACAGGATGATGGAAGATAATTTAAGCGGATGTGAGTTTGTAGCGATAAATACTGATGCTCAGGCCTTGATGATGTCAGCAGCAGATAAAAAAGTATTAATTGGTGAAACTGGATTGGGTGCAGGTTCAAACCCGGAAATCGGGAGAGTTGCTGCGGAAAAGTCAATAGAATCAATAAAAGAAGTTGTAAAAGATGCAGATATGATATTTTTAACGGTAGGAGAAGGAGGTGGCACAGGAACCGGTGCAGCCCCTATAATTGCAGATGCAGCCAGAGAAGCAGGATGCCTGACAGTTGCGGTAGTTACAAAACCATTTACTTTTGAGGGTAAAAAGAGAATATGTCAGGCTGAGGAAGGTATTGAAAACCTTAAAGATAAGGTTGATACTCTTATAGTTATTCCTAATGATAGGCTACTGGAGGTTGCTGATGAAAATACAACATTAATTGATGCTTTTAAATTAGCTGATAATGTACTTAAGGCAGGTGTTAGGGGAGTTACAGATTTAATAACCCTGCCGGGTCTTATAAACCTGGACTTTGCAGATGTGAAGTCAATAATGAAAAATGCAGGGAATGCAATCCTCGGGGATGGGTCAGCAGCAGGTGAAAATAGGGCTATTAAAGCAGCCCAGAATGCAATTTCCAGTCCTCTTATAGAGACTTCAATAGAAGGCGCAAATGGAATTCTTTTAAATATATCTGGCGGACCTGATTTAAAGTTATTTGAAGTCAACCAGGCAGCGGAAGTTATAAAAAATGCAGCCGGTCCAAATACAAATATTATTTTTGGTGCCGTTATTGACGAACGTATGAATGATAATGTAAAAGTCACCATTATTGCTACGGGATTCGAACAGCGAAAATCAACAAGAGCAAAAACTGAAGATAGAGTTAAGGTGGAAGATAAAGAAAAAAGAGATGAGAAGAGCAGAGAGAAAGAAATAGAAGAGAAGCTATTTGAGTTTGAAAAGGATATACTTGCTGAAAAAAAGAAGAAAATGGAGCCTAAGAAGGTACCGGAGAGTGATTTTACCCCTCTTGAAGAAGATGATTATCTCGATATACCTACATTTTTAAGAAAAGATAAAGAATAAGTTATTTATTATTAATTTAAAATGTCATTAATAAAAAAAGCATTGTCTGAAGATCTTACAGTATATTCACCTTCCAATTTAAAAAAAGAACATGGTATAGTTTTTTGTTTTACAAACAGATATGGAGGATACAGCAAAGGAAGATTCAAATCTTTAAATGTGGATTATTATACAGGCGACAGTAAAACGAATGTTAAAAAAAATAGAAAAAAAATACTTGAAAAACTTAATTTAGAAAATTTAGAATTTATATATTCAGCAAGACAGATACACGGAAACAGCATTTTGAATATAAATAAATATAATAATTATATAAAATTAGATACTGATAATATTCCAGTTGAATGTGATTGTATTGTAACAGATTTAAAAAATACTCCAATAATGGTAATGGGAGCAGATTGTAATTTAATACTTATAGCAGATATAGAGAAAAAAACAGTTGCAGCTGTGCATGCAGGTTGGAAAGGAACTTTAAAAGAAATAACGGCAAAAACTATCTTATATATGAGAAAAGAATTTAAAAGTAAAACAGAAAATATTGTTGTAGCTTTTGGGCCAGGTATACGCAGGTGCTGTTATAAAGTTACTAGTGTGATTCTTGAAGAATTCACTGGCAGGTTTGGCTGCGGAAATTTTTTTTCAATAAAAGGTGACAATATTTTTCTGGACCTTATTGATATAAATCTTATGCAACTTCATGAAGCTGGCATAAGTAAAGAAAATATTTATGACTGCGGTCTGTGCACCTGCTGTAATCATGATTTTTACTCATACAGGAGAAGTAAAATAACAGGAAGACAGGCTGCGGTAGCAGTTATTTTATAATTATAACAAATTAAGGATAGGCCAAATCAGTTTTGTCGTTTATCCTTGAGAAGCGCAGGAGAGAATAAATTTAAAATTGTAAAAAGAAGAACAGTAAAAGGGGTGCCAGGATTATAAAAGAAGAGAAATTAATAGAAGAAAAAAAAGCAGAAAGATTAAAAAAAAATATTGACAATCTGAGAGAAGAAGTAAAAAAAACCTGTA
Organism: Actinomycetota bacterium; assembly: GCA_028696435.1. Lineage (GTDB taxonomy): Bacteria > Actinomycetota > Humimicrobiia > Humimicrobiales > Humimicrobiaceae > JAQVEM01. The sequence goes on from JAQVHC010000001.1 coordinate 6,577, forward strand.
ATAAAGCTGGAAGAAATGTTTCTGATGTTAAGATTGTGATTGCTACGAAATACGCCTCATTGCAGCAGGTAAAGCTTCTTTATACTCTTGGAATTAATAATTTTGGTGAAAACAGAGCCGACGAGCTTGTGGAAAAATATAATGCTACTGGAGGGGCTCCTGTATGGCATTTCATAGGGCATCTTCAGAGCAGAAAAGCAAAAATAGTAGTTCCACTGGTAGAATATATACATTCGATAGATAAAATAAGCACTCTGGATAAAGTAAATGCAGAAGCAGAAGAATTAAATAAAATACAGAAAGTATTAATAGAGGTTAATATTTCAGGAGAAGAATCAAAGTTTGGCATAGATCCAGAAGATTTATATAATTTCTTAAAAGAGGCATTAAATTTCAAAAATGTTAATGTAGTCGGCCTTATGACCATGGCACCACTGACCGATGATTTTAAGCTAATAAGAGGAATTTTTAGGAAGCTAAGGATTCTCATGGAAAATTCCAATAGGTATCTGGAGGATATAAATCTTACGGAGCTTTCAATGGGTATGAGTAATGATTACAGGGTGGCAATCGAAGAAGGAGCAACTATGATAAGAGTAGGTTCGGTTATCTTTAATTAATTTTTAATTATATAGGGAGGAGTAATGGACGGATTTTTTAAAAAAACTCTTTCTTTCCTGGGTTTGTTAGATGAAGATGAAATAAATCTGGAAAACATTGAAGAAAAAGATAGCATAAAGGTGATGAATAGAAAATCGAAGAGAGAAAGTAATAAAATAGAATCAATACGGGGAAAAGAAGATTTAAATAGCAAACCTGTTTCAATTTTAAAGCAGCCAAGGAGAAGCCATTTTATTGGTGCGGGTAAAGATAGTACAAAATCCAGGTTGTTTATTGCAAAACCAGAGGAATTTGAGGAAATTCAGGTAATTGCTGATAATTTTAAGAGCAATATTCCGGTTATAATTAATCTTCAGGAAACCAATCAGGATCTTGCAAAAAGGATAATTGATTTTTGCAGTGGTCTCACTTATGCCCTGGAAGGGAATATTAAGAAAGTAGCTGAAAAAGTTTTTTTGATTTCGCCTTATAATGTAGAAATAAGTTCAGAAGATAAAGAATTATTAAGAGAAGAGGGCCTTTATGACCAGTTTTAACGAGGAAGCTTTTCTGGATAAATATAAATTGGGAATAATTGGCTGTGGAAATATGGGCGAAGCTATACTCAAGGGCGTGCTTGACTGTAGTTTTTTGAAACCAGGGGAAATAGTAATTTATGACAAAGATATGTATCGAGAAAAATATCTAGAAAATAATTACAGGGTGCATATTGCTGAAGATATCAGTGAACTTGTAAGAAAAGGCGAGTATATACTACTGGGAGTAAAACCCCAGGATTCAAGAATTGTGCTTGAGCAGGTTAAAATCAATTTTAACAACAGGGTAAATTCAATAATTAGCATTATGGCAGGAGTCCCTACAGGTTATATTGAAAAAATATTGAATTCTAATGCCAGTGTAATAAGAATAATGCCCAACGTTCCGGCATTATTTGGAAAAGGGATGTCTGCTATAAGCAGGGGGAAGTTTGCAAAAGAAAGTGACCTGATGTTTTCGGAAAAATTGATAGGAAGCGTCGGTGATTATGTTTTGATCGATGAAAAATATCAAAATATTGCAACAGCTCTAAATGGAAGCGGACCGGCTTATTTTTTTCTTTTTTGTAAATATTTGATCGACGTGGGAATTAAAAATGGTCTTGACCCTGAAATATCAAAAAAACTGGTGATAGAAACCATGATTGGTGCCGGTGTAACTATTAAAAAATCTGAAGAAAATCCTGATGACCTTATTAAAAAAGTTGCATCCCGTGGCGGAACTACTGAAGCTGCACTTGAAGAATTTCTAAAGGGCGGGATTGATAATATAATTATCAGGGCAGTTGAAAGTGCAAAAAAAAGGGCATGTGAACTTGAGAAGTCTCTTTATGAAGAAAATAAATAGATAATTACAAAAAGATTAATTGAATTTATGGATTTTTTACCGTGATAATTTCTTTTATAGCTTATATTACTATAATATTTAAAAAAATAATTATATAATAATTAAAGATAAGTTTTGCTAAATTTAAGAATGTGTATAATAAATTTATAACTGTCAATTGGCAACGGGTAGTTATATTAAATAATATTCAGGAAAATTAAACTATTAAAATGAACAGGCAAAATTTATGTAGATATTTTTTATATTATAATAGTTATGATTATTAATCTAATGGTAGTATTGTTGTATTATATCAATAAATAGTAAGTCGTTAAAAAATATCGGAGGTAACTATGAGCATAAATTCAGAAATCATTCAGAAAAAAGAATTTCATGTTGTATTTAAAGGATACAAACCTGAAGAGGTTGACAAATTTTTAGATATTCTGGCAGTGGAATTTGAAAAATTACAGAGAACAAACCGTGAGTTACAGGAAAGTCTGGATAAAATTAAATATGAGGAGAGTAAAGAATCTGCTGAAATGAAAAAGGTTATTCAGGAAGCAATTGTCTCGGCACACAAGATTGCAGAGGATATAAAGATGAAAGCGGAAAAGGAAGCTGAAGAAATAGTAAGAACTAAAGTAGCAGAAGAGGAGAATTCATATAAAAAACTATTGAGCAAAAAGATGCAACTTGAAAGGGAAATTGAAGAGCTGGAGAAGGAGTATAAAAGCTTTACTGAAAAAATTGCAAAACTTGTAGATGATTTTAAAAAAGCTACCTCAGGATTAGCGGAAGATAAATTCATTCATGTATCTCCAACTATTGAAGAAAGCAGCGGCTTTGGAGAAGGCAGGGTTAATAGAGATCTGGGTGTAGAAAAAAAAGAGGAGGAGAAATTAATTTATTCTGAAGATAACAGATCATTAATTCCGGAAAATAAAAAAGAGGTGGTTGAGGAAGAAGAGCATGAGGTAGATGACCTGCTGGAAAGCAGGCTGGGCAAACACGCTAGAAACGAAGAAGAACCCGGGAAAGAAGGCCCGGAAAAGGGAGAAGGTTTTGAAAAGATCAAATTTGAAGACTCGTTTGATAGTGAGGAATCCGGAGAGGAGTATTTGAAAAAAAGCAAATTTAGAGAGTATTTTGATGAAGAAGAATATAAGATAGAAAAAGAAGAAGAAGAAGAGAAGCAGGAAGAAATGGAGAAAAAGCCTGGACGGGGAATTTATGGTGATTATGAAGAGGAAGAAGAGTCGGAGGATTATTATAAACCAAAGAGGATGAAAAAGAAAATAGATATAGCAAATCCTGATATAATTAATGATTTCTTTAAAACTGATGAAGACTGAAAATGTTAAATTAATCATAAGACCGGGTTCAGCTGTAAGTGAGATATGTGGAATCCATGATGGTAGGATAAAAATAAAACTCAGCTCTGCTCCAGAAAAAGGTAAAGCTAACAGAGAACTGATAAAATTTATTTCAAAAAAGACAGGCATTCCCACAAAGAATATAAAAATAATAGCCGGTGAAAAGTCAGTCTATAAAGAAATCAGTGTAAGCTATGATAATGATCTGGATCTAATTTCAAAACTGCTCTCGAGTTAACCATAAAAATTCTGACCTCAATAAAAATCTTATTTTATTATCAATTGAACTGCCAGTTTTATTAATAGTAATTTGTAATATTGAAAATTTGTCTTTTGTATAACTCATTGATTTTATTGACTGTATATTTTATTAATACGGTTTAAAGTACAATGATAGCAGGGGTTATTTGCCTGTTTATGCTGAATTAACAGATATTAACTGTAACATAGCTTTAATAGTGATTGACAATTAAGTCTTATAATTCTATTATTTTATGAGCAACTAAGATTGAAGATGTTTTCTACTGTTTTTTTATTGATATTTAAATAAATTTTACTTCAAAAAGCATCTGGAATAAATGTCAGGTATGTCCATAACACAGGTAGAGCAGGATAGGGTAATAGACATATAACTTTATTCTGGCTGTTGTTATTAAATAAAGAGTGGAAATAAATGAAAATAATATTAGTTGTGACCGTAGACAGGGAACTAATCAAAGCCATATCAGCAATAAAGCTTCAAAATTATAATACAGTAATTTTAAATAATATAAGTTTCATCACGCATTATCTGGAAGAATACATTCCGGATTATATTATTTTGTCGGGAGAATTTGAGAGATGTAAAGAGGTTATGGATTATTTGGAAAATAATAGCGCGTGTGAATTATTTATAATGGGGCAGGGAGATAAAAAAAATAACTTTTCAGGAAATATTTATCTGGATGAAGTTAAGAATGCCAGGGGCCTGGAAAGGGTACTTCGTATAATTGATAATATGGAAAAAGGTGAAGACATAAGTATTAAAAATAAATATAAAATTATACCGCAGCAGGTAATCTCATTTTACTCTATTCAGGGAGGAGTCGGAAAAACGAGTATAGCTTTTAATTTTGCATGGTATATTAAAGATATTATTGAAGGAAAGATATTAATTATAGATTTAAATTTCTGTGAAGGACCGTCAGATTTAACAATCAATTTAAATCTGGACCTCTCGCCAAACTTAAGTGTGTTTATTGAGAATATTACCGATAGTGAAAATTGTTTTAATAATTCCATAATAAATCTGGATGGTATTGATAAAATAAATATCCTTCAGCCACCCATATCCATCTACCAGAGTGATAGGTTTAATATTGATATGCTGGACAGCGTAATCTATTCAGCCAGAAATAAATATAACATTATATTAGCGGATATCCCATTTAGATACGATAATATCTCACTTGAAATGTTAAATCTGTCAACAACATCAATTCTGGTATTGTCTCCAGACATAAAGCTTTTTCCGAGAATAGGTAATTTTAAAAAGTTCCTTCCGGAGGACCAGAAAAAAGGTATAGTATTTAATAAAATAAGCATTAGAAATAAAGCATATATAGATGAATGTAAAAATATATATGGTATTCCGGTGTATGACAGAATATCTGGAATTCCAGAAGAAAGTATGAAGAAAATAACAAATGGTGTCACTTCTTTTGACATCTTAAATTTACAGGCGGAAATGCCGGATCTTGTAAACTCTATTTTTTAAAATGGGCGAAGAAAAAAGATTATTTACAATTAAAGAAGTCTCGGAACTAATAGGTATAAGTGAGTCAGAGGTAATCAGGATGATTATGCTAAAAAAACTGGCAGTTATAAGAGTAGGCAAGGCAATCAGGATAAAAGAAGATGATTTTGAGAAGTTTTTGAATGAATTTGCAGGTGTAGATAAAACAAGTACCGGTCATAAAGAACCAGTGCTATACACTGCAGAACAGGTTGCTAAAATTTTAAAACTTTCGGTTGATAATGTATGGAATTTATTAAAAACGGGCAGATTAAAAGGTTTTAAAGTAAGAGAAGGAAGAAGTTCCTGGAGGATTCCGGCTGAAAGCCTTGATGATTTTATAGAAAACAGAATAGGTCAGAAAAAATAATTTTTATAATGAATGAAGATAGAAATAAAGAAACGAGATTTACATTGTTAGAAAAGATAGCGATAGCAGTAATTGTGGTTTTAGTGATTATTATATTTTTTTTGATTTTTAATGAGGAAATTAAAGAGTATATTGCATTCTTTAAAGAATTACTTGGTAAAACTTAAGCTTATATATATTCTTTTTTAAGCTTTCTTTTCCATTTAAAACTATTAAAAACAAGCCTAAAGAACTTTATAGTATCGGTAAAAGGATCTACGTTGCTTGTAAAGTCCTTATGATAGATAGTAGTTATGGGTATGTTTTTTATAGAATATCCCGACCATGCAGATTTTATTATTAATTCTGGTTCTGTATCAAAGTTATGTGTTTCTAATTTTATGTTTTTTAATACTTCAGAATTAATATATCTAAAACCCGACTGAACATCACTCACCTTTTTCCCGGCAATACATGAAATAATCCATGATGTAAATACATTGGTGGCAAGTCTTATAAAAGGCATATTTTTCGTATTTCCCAGCCTGTTTCCTATTATTAAATCTGGTTTTTCTGCCTCAATAATTTTAAGAAAATTTTTAATTTCATCTGTATCATGCTGACCATCTGCATCCAGAGTTATAACTCCAGAATAATTATTGTTGATAATATAGCTGAAACCGGTTTTAAGAGATTGCCCCTTTCCTTTATTTACCGGATGTTTAATTGGTATAATTTTTAAATTTTCAGGTGCAGTTATTGATTCTATGACTTTTAGAGTGCTGTCAGTAGAGCCATCATCAACAATGATTATATCAAGTCCATATTCAAAACAGCTCTCAATTACATTTTTTATATGCTTCTCTTCATTATAAGCAGGAATAAGAATTGCAATCCTGGTGTTTTTATTTTTTTCCTTCAATTTTATCTTATTTACTATTTAAGATTATCCAATTATTTACTTTTACTCAATTGCTCTGGTCTTACTACATGCCCGTTTCTATTTTTGCATTAATATTTTATAGAATTTTAATGTTTTATGAACAATTTTATGAAGACCTGTAAATTTTACTTTCTGTAATAATCATATCAACTTTTATATCGTGAGCCGATACAGGCAAACTATCAACAACCTGAATATCAAAACAGAGCGCAATTTTTTTTACTTTTTTAGGAATGCGGGAAAGAATTCTATCGTAATATCCTCCTCCATATCCCAGGCGGTAAAATTTTTTATCAAAACTTACTCCAGGAACCACAACCAGATCAACGTCTGATATTTTTGCAGGTTTACACCTACTGGCAACAGGCTCCATTATGCCATATGCTCCAGCCTTTAATTGTTCTTTTAGGTTAGTTACATAATAAAGTTCTAACTCTTTATTATGAACACGTGGAAGGATTATGTTTTTATTATCTTTTAATGCATCTTCTATAATTAAAGTTGTTTCAACCTCGTTTCTGAAAGGATAATATATCAGAATATTATTTGAGACGGTATAAAAAGAGCAGTTAAGGAACTTTTTAGCTATTGCTCTGCTACTTTTTTCCCTATAATTAACTGGTAGATTATTCCTTTCTCTCTGAACTCTTTCCCTTACATTATTTTTAAGAAATTTAATTATTTCAGAATTATTAATTATTCCGGGATTATTTTTATTCTTCATAAAAAGTTGCACTCAGGCTCTCAGGGCCAAGATGTGTACCGACAATTACACCGATATCGTGCCTTAAAATCTCTTTTGGTTTGAAGGTTTCTTTTATCTTTTCATACATTTCGTCACCCTCTTCTTTAAAATCTGAATCTCCAACAGCCACTACAAGGTTTTCGGGGTTTTTTACCATATCTTTCATAGAATTTATTAATTCGGTTTTAGCCTGGTTCCATCTTCTTGTTGTTTTGAACTGGGATACTTCACCGTCACTAATAGTGAGTATGGGTTTGATCTCAAGGAGTGACGCAATAAGACCCTTTGCCTTTCCAATTCTACCTCCTTTTTTGAGGTACTCAAGAGTGCTTGGTATAAATAATACTTTAATTTTTGATTTCAAATCGTAGACTGCTTTTAAAATTTCCTCTTTTGGTTTACCTTCCAGTGCCAGTTCAGCTGCTTTTACGACTATACAACCCAGGGGATAAGAAACAAGCTCTGAATCAATTATTTCAATATCTTTTCCCGGCAGTTTATCTTTTGCAAGTTCTGTAGAATTAATAGTACCTGACATTTTTTTAGAAATGTGGATGGAAATTATACTTTCACTTTCTTTAAAGATTTCTGTATATGCTTTTATAAAATCTTCGGGTGTGGGCTGGGCGGTCGTTGGTAATTTTTCAGCAGACCTGAGTTTTTTATAAAACTCACTGATAGTAATTTCTTTACCATCAACTAAATAACTTTCCTCGCCAAAAATTACACTGAGTGGGACAACTTTTATTTTAAGTTTATCCACTATATCTTCAGGTATATCAGCTGTACTGTCTGTTACTATCGCAACTTTGCTCATTTTCCCTCCTTTATTGTTTCTGATAATTATAATTTACGATTTTTTAAGAATATTTTCAATCAATTCAATAAATCTTCTATTCTGATAAATCTTATGTTCAAACTAATTTACAGGTATAGCCAGTCTTTTTTATTTGTTTTATTGTACATAAAATATGCTTATCTGCTCTGCGAAATATTATTTTACCTGTATTTATAAAAAATTAATCACAATATTCTAGCTTTTTCTGGTATAATCTTCTGGTGTAATTTTTCTACTGTTTTATTTTCCTGGTTTGTGTTTTTTTAATTATTTAATTAATCTAAAGTACTGGAGCATATAAATGAATTTTAAAAAAATATTTTTTGTGTATGTTAAAAATCTTTCTTTGGTATTTACTCTTCTAATACTGATATTTTTTTCTATCTCTATTAACGGGTGTGAATCCAGAGAAAGGGTTATAAAAATAGGAAATCAGTGCGTTCTTTCAGGTGAATACAAGTCATTTGGAGAAGAGCAAACATTAAGTATCGAGCTTGCTGCATCCAGATTGTCGCCTGTAAGAATAGGGGGATTTGATTACGACATTAAAATAATTACAAAGGATGATGAAGGAAATCCTGAAAAAGCTTTCCTTGTCGCACAGGAGATGGTAGATGATGGTGTTTCTGCTGTAATTGGTTCAACCTTTGACGGGACAACAGAATCTTCTTTAACTGTATATGAAGAGTATGGAATTCCACTGGTATCTCCGTTTGCGCAAAAAACTGAAGTGAATGATGCCAGAAATATTTTTTTTAGAATGATAATAAGTAATAAACAAAAAATAGAAAATATCGCTAAATTCATAGGTGAAAAAATTAAACCCCGTAAATTAATACTTATAAATAATCGTGAGGAGTATTCTATTAACCTGGTTAATTACCTTAAGGAGGTTTTATCATCAGAATACGGGATAGAGACCGGGAATACGATGTCTTTAAATATAGGCGAAGAGGATATGGGGGTTATCGTAGATAATCTTATTATAGAAGGGCCTGATACAATATTTATTTGCTGCAGCTATGAGGAGATTGCTGCTGTTATGACTGCCTCTAGAGAAGCCGGATTGCAGTCGAGATTTATAACAGAGACACTGGGAATGGATGATAATATTTTTAATTTAACTGAAGCCAATAATCTGGAAGGCCTGATTGCGGTTATACCTGATCCTCCTTCTCTTGCAAGGTATTCACAGGATTCTAAAGCAGTTAATTTCTGGCGTGAATTTAATAATTATTTAACACAGGCAGATCATCCTGATATAAGCATCGAAGGCCCCGGGCAGTATTCCCCGTATTGCTATGATTCTGTTTTTGTAATAATCGAAGCTATGAAAAGAGCCAATTCGATTTTACCGGGTGATTATGTGGACGAACTCAAAGCTATTTCCTATGATGGAATTACTGGACGAATTGAGTTTGATGAGAAAGGGAATAGACTGAATCCTGAATCGACGATCTTTATAGTAAAAGATGGAGCCTGGATAAGATATCAGTAAGATATTAGAGGGAAAACTTTAGAAAAACCTGTAATTTAGTTTTTAGTGATTGTTTTAATACACATTTGAGTTTTAAATGTACAGTGAATAAAAAACCTATCTCTCCGGGTTAAATTTTTTATTAGCATAATAATCGGAATGCCGGGATTTATTGACTTTTTATTCTGGCTATTATAACCTTTATCTGTTTTATACCCGTTAATATTTTACGGAGGTTTCCAATGAATGTGTTTAACAAAATAATTGTAGTTTTACTATTAATATTTTTAATTTGTGTTTCAATTACTTCTCTTGTTAATATTTTTGTAGGTTATTTTAAGTGGTCGGACCTGGCTTTAAAGGTCTTAAATCCAGAGTATAGTATGAATAAACTTACTGCTGCCCTCTTACTAACAGTAGTGCTCATTATTAGCCTGTTTCTATTATTGTTAGAATTCTACAAAAAAAGAATAAAAATAGTTAATATCTCAAGCTCTAAAACAGGGAGTGCTATGGTAACACTTGAAGCAATTGGTGGGCAGATTAAGAATGAGGTCTTGAGTGTAGAGGGTGTGGAAGATTTAAGTGTAAAAATAGTTCCCGGGAAAACGGGAATAATTATAAATATGAACACTACCTTAAATGAAAATGTAGATGTTACTGGAAAAGTACAGGAAATAATAAGTAAAGCTTCAAGTGTTGCATCCGACAGGCTGGGTTTAAAGGTTTTAAAAACCAACCTGACTGTTGCTGGCCTGGTTGCCGGGGGAAAAGAAGTAGAAAGTAAAGAAAAAAATGAATTAAGCATAAATAGCAGGGAAATTGAACAGGAGCCCGGAGAAACAACTGGAGAAACCGGTAATTCTACTGGTGAAGAAAAGATTAAGTAAAGAGATAAAGATAAAAGGATAAAAATAAAAAGCGAAGAGCTAATTAATTGGTGGTTAAATAAAATGGATGCATAGCACAGGCGGGCGGGCTTAGTATATCGGTAGTACATGAGCTTCCCAAGCTCAAGAGGCGGGTTCGACTCCCGTAGCCCGCTCCAATAAGTGCTTATAACCTTATTAGAAATTATATTAGAGATTACCTTTTAAAATGATAATTATTCTTTAAAATAAATGTTAATAAACATGTATATCTATATTTAATATTTAATGCTTGATGAGAGACTAAAAGAAGCTATAAATAAAAAGAGCGGCGATATTCTGATAATCGGGCCACCCGGTTCCGGAAAGACTTATACACTATTAAAACTGACAGAATATCTTATAAATACAGAAAAGATAAAACCCGAAAAAATTCTGATTTTCTGTTTTAATCGCAAGTGGTCAAAACTAATAAGAGAGCAGACAACTTCCCTGGTCAATAAAAGTATTCTTGAAATTCCTATAGAAACTTTCTATTCTTTCTGTACGCGTTTTATAAGCAGGCCAAACTTTTTGCTATCTCAAAATAGGATTCAGGATAATAAAAATCATTATATAGAAAAAAATAATGAAGAAAATAATAAAAACATAGAAGATTATTCCTTTTTCGGTGATCTAAAAGTTTTAAATTCGGTGCAGCAATGGGAATTACTTAAAAGTATTATAAGAGAGCTGGATAAAGAAAAGTATCCTTATACTTTTAAATACATGAACTACAATACTTTTACAGAAAACAGTTATATCCAGGAGATTTTTGACTTTATCCTGAGGGCCCAGGAAAATTTATTAACTCCAGAAGATTTACTTAATAAGTTTACCCCATTTTTCAACCCTGTGCTTTCGGAGCTATCCGGGATATATTCCAGATATATAAAAGAATTAAAAAGAAACAGCCTGTATAATTATGGAATGCTACTGGAGGAAACAGTTAATATACTAAAAAACAGCAAAGAAATAAGAGATTACTATAAGAACTATTATGAGTATATACTTGTTGATGAACTTCAGGAGATAAATAAGGCCCAGTTTTCAATAATAAAATATCTTTCAAACTCAAACTGTATTTTTTTTGGCAATGACGACCAGTCTATTTATGCTTTCAGGGGTTCAACACAAAATATTTTCAGGATGACTTATAAAAAGCTTGAACCGGAAAATGTAATTTATCTGAAGAAAAATTACAGAAACAGTTATTTTATAAATGAAACCTGCAATAAGTTTATTGAATTAATTAAAGATAGGATACCAAAAGAAGCGGCTTCCACCGATGTTACCGGTGATACTAATATCGGTGGAGAGCTGCATTTAAAGGAATTCCAGACGTTACTGGAAGAAGCCAATTATATTTCCCGTGAAATCAAATCTCTCTATTTTAAAAAAGGCATAAAGCTTGAGGAGATGGCGATAATAATTAAAGGGCTCGGTTACGAGACGCATATTATTGAAAATTCGCTGTCAATGAATGGTATTCCGTTTATAAGAAGGGGTACAAGAAACCTTTTTGATAATAAGCTTATTAAATATCTGCTTAATTTTATGAGGTTTCTTATTACAGTAAAAAAGATAGAAGATTTAAAAAAAGGTCAGAGTAGCAGCAGTGATAGCAGTGGTAGTGATATTAATAATGATTTGATAACAGAACTCAATTTTTTAGTAGAAAATCTAATGCTTTCCGAGTTTATAAATCTTGAGCCATTATATTTTAAAAAACTGGAAGACCTTTATATGAAGGAGAGAGAAAGTTCCGGCAGTTTGTGGGATTGCTTTAAAACGATGTTTGTAGAAAGGGCTGAAAAAAGGAATAAAAAGGGAAATAAGAGTAATGTTAAAAATCTTAAATATAAAGAATTGGAAATCACAGCAGAGGATTATAAGAAAAATAAAAACTTAAACTACTATGATATTAAGAATAAAGATAGAGAGCATTTAAAAATAATAAATTTCGTTTCAACAACTTATCGTTTGTTAGAAATTATGGACACAATGAATGCACTTGAATTTTCTCTAAGTCTTGTAAGGGACAGCGGAACAGGTGTTATGAATTATTTAAAAGCTATAAATATTAGCAATGATGGTGCTGATAATAATAAGAGTAATAACATAAGTGACAGGAGCAGCTGGATAAACCTGGGCGATTTCCTGAATAATGTAAAAGATTTCAGCATAAAAAATATCCCTGGTGATATCACATCATATATTAATTTTGTTGATAATGTTATTGAAAGCAAATTCACCGAGGAAATTGAGGAAAGCACAAAGGATATGATTCAGCCTGGTGCAGTCAATATATTCAGTTTTCATCAGTGCAAAGGCCTGGAATTTAAAGTTGTATTTATACCTTTTGTAAATAAGGACTACTTACCCGCAAAATTTGTTTTTAATAGTATCTATAATCCGGGGATATTCAATCAGGCGTCGGATGTAAAAAACTCTGATATTGCCTGGCTTAAAAAGGAACACATGTATGGTGAAATAAGACTTTTTTATAATGGCATTACCAGGGCAAGAGATTATCTGTATATTACTTCCACTGGTAGAAGAAAATCAATTTTCTTTGAGGAAATGAGAAAGATTTCAGAGAGTCTGGGTTCAGATCTGCACTGTATAGGAGGAGTTCGCTGCAGAAGTATAGATGAGTATAAAAATGATAAAAGTGATAAAAATACCGTGGGAAAAGAGGAAAAAGAAGAAAAAGGAAATGTGGAGAATAAAAAGACATTGGCTGGATTAAAGGTAGCTGCAGAACAATCGGAAGTAGCTACAGAGCAAAATGTAAAAATACCCGGAGCAAGCTCGCTGGATAGCCCACTTGATGATATTGATTTGACAAATATCTGGCTTGCCCGCAGAAAGGCTCTTGTTGCTGTTTCAAGAATGCAAGATAAGCTTAAAATTAATTATAAAAGTTACAGAAATCGTATTATTTTTTTAAAGCACTTCTACAATCCAGATACCTGGTGGGATTTTATAATGCCTACCCGGAATGATAAAAATCCGTTTGACTTTTCCGGACAGTCATTTTCTTTCAGCAGTATTGATACTTTTACGGACTGCCCTCTAAAGTACAAAGCTAAATACTATTTTAGCTTAAAAGAAGAAGAAGATATTAGCCTTATTATCGGAAAAATTTATCATGAGATTATCAGGATATTTTTTAATGGTGGAGACGATTACAGCTGGGAAAGGCTTGAAAAAATAATAGATGATATATTTGAAGAGTCTAATTTTGATTTTAAATTTTTAAAAAAAGATTTCAAAGAAAATGCGCTGATACAATTCAAAAATTTCTTTGAAAATTTGATGCCGTCTGATCCGCAGAATTCTATTACCGAAAAGGAATTTTCATTTAATATAGGAAGTGAAAACATAACTGGAAGAATAGACCAGATCAATATTATAAGTGATAGAGATATAGAGATTGTTGACTACAAGTCCGGATCGTCTTCATATAGTGACAGAGAGTTAAAAGAAGAATTGCAGTTGAAAACATACAGAATGGCTGTCGATGTCAGCGAGGATTTGATAGATTTTAAATCTATGAATGTAAAAATGAAATATATCTGTCTTGGAAACTTAAGAAAATCATTGTATATAGTTCCTGAAGAATACTACAGCAGAGATGAAATCAGCCACAGGTTAGGCGAAAGCATATCTGCCATAAAGAAAGAAGAGTTTAAAGCTAAACCCAGAAACTATAACTCCTGTACAAATTGTGGATTTAAAATTTTATGTCCCAGATACTATGGATGAAGGGATTAAAGAAGACCAGGAGATAAGAAAATTAAATAAACCTGGAGATAAAAAGCCATCCAGGCTCCAGAGTAAATTAAATATACTATGAATAAAAAAATATGAATAAAGAAATTAAAGAAACACCGGAACAACTTAATATAATTAATAGTTCTGCCGAAATAAAAAGAATAATCGCATGTGCTGGCTCCGGTAAGACCCACACCATAACCAGCAGTATCATAAAAATTTTAAATGAAGAAATTTGCTCTCCGGATAATATACTGGTTCTTACTTTTACCAGGAATGCTGCTGAAAATATGAGAACAAGGGTTAGAGAAAATATAAAAACAGGTATTGATTCCGAGGACATTAATATATTCACTTTTAACTCATTTGGGAATGATATTATATCAGAGAATAATTTTGAATTCGGTCTGGGAAAAGACTTCAATATTATAAATAGCAGTCAGTCATGGCAGATAATATATGAAATATTTGATGAATTAAACTTTGAGTATATAAAAGCAAAAAAGAAAGAAGGCGAATTTGTCCAGAATTTACTCAACTATATAGAAAATTTAAAAAACAATCTGATATCTGTTAGTGAGTTCAGAGAGTATCTTGATAATTATAAGGAAATTCTTTCTTCTTATAGTAGCAGGGCTTTAAGGAGAAAAGAAGAAGAATCAATAAATGTTCAAAGAGAGCTCTTTTTTATTTATCAGGAATATGAAAACAGGAAGATAAAAAGTAATTGTATAGATTATTCTGACCAGGTATTTCTGCCTTATTTTCTTCTAAAGGAGAGAAAATCAATAAGAGCCAGATATCGCAGAAGGTATAAATATATATTTGTTGATGAGTTTCAGGATACGAATGTTGCCCAGGCATATCTTCTTTCATTACTTTATGAACCGGATTATAACAGACTTGTAGTAGTTGGAGACGATGACCAGGGAATTTACTCTTTTAGAGGTGCCTGTGTGGAAAATATTCTGGATTTTCATAAGTTTGATAAATTTAAAGACCACCCTGTTTATGATTTTTACCTTACTACAAATTTCAGGTCAGGAAGTAATATCATAAATACAATAAACAATATTATTTCTGCAAATAAAAAAAGATTTACCAAGGAGCTAAAACCCGAAAGCATCAAAAAAGAATCAGAAGTGTTATTTTATTCTAAAAAAACTCACGTAGAAGAAGCATCTGAAATTGCAGAGATGATAAAATACCTTGCTTCAGAGGGTGTCAGATTAAAAGAAATTGCAATACTTGCCCGCAGAAAGAGATTTGAAAAAATTATTAAAGCGCTTGATGCAAATGGTATAAAATTTGAGCTGATAGGCGGGAAGAATTTTTTCTTTGAGCCTGAAATTTTATTTATCATTTCCTGGCTTAAGGTAATAGAAGATATAAATGATGAGATATCTCTTGCCTACATTCTTAAATCAGATAAATATAAAATCTGTGATAGAGATATGTATTTTATTAAAAGAAAACCGGAAAACCCTGAAGAAAAAATAAGTTTGATAAGTGGAATACTGGATTATGCAGAAAACCCTCATATAAGTGAAGAAACAAAAAAAAGGTTAAAGGGCTTTCTTACCAGCCTGAGATTATATATTAAAAAGTCTGGTGAGCTGGAGCTAAAAGAGCTTGTCAGTCTAATTATTGAAGATTCCGGAATGATGAACGAATTAAAATCAAAATTTGGACCGACTGCCAGGAGGAAAATTAAAAATATTGAAAGCCTTATAAAGGTTTCCTCTGATTTTCAGCAGAGTTATTCAAAAAGTAATCTATCCGGTTTTATAACCTATCTAAGAGATGTAGCAAAAACCGATTATGATAATCCGGAAACAATGGAGTTTTCTGGTGAAAATTCAGTAAAAATAATGAGCATCCATGCAGCAAAAGGGCTCGAGTTTGAAGTTGTTTTTTTGCCTGCGTTGTGGAAAAGCGATTATATGGGGAGAACCCGGGGTAAAGATTATATGATACCTGCTGAGTTAAGAAAGGATAATAGTCTGTGGAAGGAAATGAAAAATTATAAAAGTGAGGCTGAATTTAAAAAAGCTCTGGATAATATAAAACTTGAAGAGGAGAGAAGGATATTTTATGTGGCATGCAGCAGGGCAAAAAGAATGCTGGTTCTTTCATATAGTGAATTTGAAGATGATGAAGCTTGCAGTAATGAGAACGCCAGTCCAAAAGAGATAGTTCCCTTTTTTGACGATATTGTTAATAACGATAATGATGGAAAGTTAAGAATAGTAAATAGAGAAGGCCTGGAATTTGTAAGGGATAATTATGATAAAAAACTTTATAACAACTATTATGATTATATGGAAGTTTTTAATTTTGCAGGGCTTACTGCAAAAGATGATAAGAAGAAAAAAAGTAAAAAAAGCAAAGAAAATAAAAGGAATAATTTACTATTTACTGAAAAAAAATGGAGCGATTTACAAAAAAAACTGGCTTCCGATATTTTAGGGCATATTAGTTTAGAGCAGAAAGAAGGAAGAATTAAGGAAGAAGGCAAAATTAGTTCAGAGGACGAAGAAAGCGAAATTATAAGAAGGATAAATATAGCTAATTCAAGCTTAATTGCAGGGAATAGTTATCCGCATATAAAAAAAGATGAAAACTTTTTCCCTTTAACGCAGATCCTTGATTACAAAAAGTGTCCCTTATTATATAAATGGAAATATGTTTATTTAATACCGGAGAAATCAGGTGAAGAGTTGGAATGGGGTGAGAAACTTCATAAATATATAGAAAATATAACTCTGGCTGGCTTTAATAGTAACAGGCAAAGTGGAGATAGGGCTGTTGATGGGCAGGATAAAGTTAATAATAAAATTACAGAAGATATGATCATCGGACAGTTTGAAGATGAGAATACACGAAGATATATTGGAAATTTTCTTAAGAGTAAATGCTGGGATTTTTCCGGAGTAGAATCTTTGATGCTTGAACAGCTTTTTTACTGGAAAGTAAAAAATTTCTTTATTGTAGGTAAGTTTGATAGAGTTGATATTAGGAAGAATGGTGAAATCAGAGTTATCGACTATAAACTTTCAAGCTATGCCAGGAATGAGAATAAGGGTATAACGAATCATAATCAAGCTGATGTAAGCAGTGATTTGAATAATAATCTTTACGGGGCTGGCGATGGCAGGGCAGGAGATTTATATTTCTTTCAACTGGGGTCTTATATTGCTGCATTGTCAGGGATCTATAATAAACCTGCCAGAGATATAACAGGTTTTCTTTTATATCTTAAGGATGGAGTTGAAAGATCAATTAAGTTTAAAGATGATGAAATAAAAGAATTAAAACAGGATATTATTTCTATAATAGATAACATTTTAAACAATAATTTTAATGTCAATTTCACCAGTGGGTGCAAAAAGCACTGCTCTTATTCTGAATTCTGTTGTAGCATTTATGATTAAAATAAGAGACTGTATACCCGTGTATTATTTGTTTCTTATCAGAGACCGTGCCTTAAAGACATATATCAAACTCTATTTTAGAGCCAGTATAAATTGAATATTATATTTGTACTTTAGTGCACCAATCAGAGTACTGTTCAATTTCATTTTTTACTACTCTGAAATAGAGATCCTGAAGTCTTTTTGTGATAGGACCAATTTCGCCAGTTCCTATTGCCCGTTTATCCACAGAACCTATGGGAGAAATCTGTGCTCCTGTTCCTGTAAAAAATAGTTCATCAGCAGTGTATAGTTCTGTTCTATCGATAGACCTTTCTATAGTTTCTATACCTTCAATTTCCTTTGCAATTTTCATTACTGTGTCTCTCGTTATCCCTTCAAGTATATCATCTGTAGGAGGCGGGGTGATTAAAATACCATTTTTCACCATGAAAAAATTCATAGCACTTCCTTCACTTACATGTCTCCCATCAGTTGTCAGTGTAAGAGCTTCATCATAGCCGTTTAAAAGAGCATCTGATTTTTGCAAAGCGGCATTTACATATGAACCTGTTATTTTTGCCCGTGGTGGTATAGAATTATCCGGAATACGATCCCATGAGGAAATACAAACACTGACTGGTTTATCTATTTCAATATACTTTCCAAGCGGTATGACGTATATGGATAATTCCTGGTCATCACCGATTAATTTGGGTCCTATATCAAGATTGCTGTTATATGCAAATGGTCTTATGTAGCAATCTTCGGTGTACATTTCTTTTTTTAACAATTCCAGTGTTATGTTGCAGAGCTCTTCCAGGGAGTATTTTATCTTTATCATCATAATTCTGGAGTTTGCGATAAATCTTTTATAATGGTCCTCCATCCTAAAGACATAACCAGTTTTTGTCTTTTCGTTCCAGTAGCATCTGATTCCTTCAAAGATTCCTGTACCATATTGCAGGGCATTTGTTCTAATATCTACTCTGGCTTCCTCAATTGAAACTATTTTCCCTTCAAAAAAAGCGTATTGGGGTTTATTCATAATAACCTCTTTCCTTGATTTTGGTTTACAATATTTTACTTATTCCTATTTATTTTAAACAAATTTTGTAATTAGACAAGTATTATAAAGGGTTATTTTAAAACTATTATATAAACCCTGAAATCAACACTATGTAGCCATTGTAATCAATTGCTTTTTTAACATTCTCTGTGTATTATAATAATGAAAGATTAAAATTCAAGAACTACAGAACTAATATACTAATATAATAGATGATTAGTACTCACAAATTATAGAACCAATATAATGTCAATTAGCACTCACAAGGTTATAAAATAAAATGTAATCCAGGGAAGGAGGTATAAAAGCATGAATAAAGATTTAGTTAGCACGATAGCTGATTTGAATGAACAAGAAGCTCTTAAAATTGTAAAAGATAGGCTAAGTGCCGGTGAAGACCCGCTCAAGATTATGGAAGATGCCAGAAAAGGTCTGGAAATTGTTGGCGAACGTTTTGCCAGCAGTGAGTACTTTATACCTGACCTGGTATATTCTGGTGAAATCATGAAGTTGATAACCGAGTTAGTCAAACCGCAGTTGACGCGAGAAGAAGAGACCAGGAAATCAGGTAAGATTGTTTTCGGTACAGTTAGAGGCGATATACACGACATCGGTAAAAACATAGTCACCTTTATGCTTGATGTGAATGGCTTTGAAGTTATTGACCTCGGTGTAGATGTCCCCGAGCAGAAGTTTGTGGACAAGATAAAAGAGAGTGGTGCTTCAATTGTTGGGTTAAGTGGCTTTCTTACGCTCGCTTTTGATTCTATGAAACAAACCATAAGGGCAATTGAAGATGCTGGCCTGCGGGACAGTGTAAAGGTGATGATTGGCGGCGGCCAGATAAGTGAGGAGATAAGAAAATACACCGGTGCAGATGCCTATGGCAAAGATGCCATGGCCGGCGTTACTCTGGCTAAGAAATGGACTGGCGTTAATTAAAAAATCTTAGCCGTGAAATTGTAGAAAGGAGAATAAAAATGGAAAAACAATGGGTAGATATGTCACCAGAGGAAAAACAGGAAGAGATGTTTAACCAGTGGCTTTCACCCAGAGACCCTGAAGGAAATGACCTCAAGTTTCAGAGCCCCGGGGCTCAGAAGGATTACATTGAGAGGGTAACTATAATAAAAGATGCTATCCAGATGAAAAAATTACCGGCCAGGGTACCGGTAATTATATCACCCAGTTTTTTCCCCTGTTACTATGCTGGAGTGACCCCTCAAGAAGCCATGTATGACTATGACAAACTCAACATGGCATTTAGAAAGTTCTTACTTGACTTTCAGCCAGACACAAACATTGGCAGTATAGGGCCGGGACCGGGCCGGGCTTTTGAGATTTTGGACTATAAGTTGTATTCATGGCCTGGTCATGGAGTTCCCCCCGATAGTCCTTATCAATGTAATGAAGGTGAATATATGATGGCTGATGAATACGATGCTCTAATTGAGGACCCATCAAACTTCTTTATAACCACCTACTTTCCACGTGTATTCGGTGCCCTGGAGGGTCTAAAGATGCTACCTGCTGCTACCGGTATACTTGAAATATTTGGAGTTGCTGCTAACTTTATACCATTTGGCCTGCCACCCGTCCAGGCTGCTTTTAAGGCACTTATGGAAGCCGGGAGTGAAGCTTTAAAGTGGATAGGGGCTGTTGGTGCGCTGGGTAATGAGACAATGGCTTTAGGATTTCCCGGTACATTTGGTGGATTTACCAAAGCACCTTTTGATGTCCTTGGTGATACTTTGAGGGGAACCAGGGGAATAATGCTTGATATGTACCGTCAACCAGACAAGCTACTGGAAGCCATGGACAGACTAACTCCGATAATGATTAAGATGGGTGTCAGTGCTGCCCGGATGAACAGACATCCTTTAATATTCATGCCTCTGCATAAAGGTGCTGATGGATTTATGTCTGATGAGCAGTTTAAAAAATTTTACTGGCCTACATTTAGAGAAGTTATGATAGGCTTGATTAATGAAGGAGTCATACCATTTCCTGCTGCTGAGGGGCACTGGAACTCTCGCCTGGAGGTTTTAAAGGACATACCGCGGGGTAAGACGCTCTGGATGATAGATCAGAGTGATATGCTAGAAGTTAAAAAGACGCTTGGTACTGTGGCATGTCTGGCTGGAAATGTTCCTTCCGATATGCTAAAACTTGGTGAGCCGGAGCAAGTGAAGGATTATGTAAAAAATCTTATTGATACAGTTGGTAAAGATGGGGGCTACATTGTGTGCAATGGCGCATTTTTTGACGAAGCAAAACCAGAAAACCTCAGAGCAATGGTTGATTTCACCAGAGAATATGGCATATATGAATAATTTCTTAATATAACTTTCTGGTAGTTGTGTAATAATATAAAATATAATATAAAATCAGAAGAGAGCAAGATCAAGATCGGAGAAAGGTTGTATTATGCCCATAATCCGTGATATTTCTCTGAACTTGAATATGAGGGATGTGTTGCGGCGCCAGGGACTGGGAGAAGTGGCTAAAGTCAGGCCGGAAATAAAAATTTTAATTCAAGAATTACTGGCCAGTCTTGAGTGCAGTTGTATGCTGAAGCCAGTGTCAGCTTATGAATACTATACTGTAAGAAGTATGAATGATAGCCAGATATTGCTGGAGGGTGGTAAAGCGATACACGGCCCGCTACTACCGGCAACATTCCCTGATGCTAAAGAGCTTGTTATTCTCCTCTGCACTATTGGACCCGGACTGGAAAAACAGGTAACAGACTACACTAACCGGGCTGAACCATTGCGGGCTATGCTTCTGGATGGTATCGGTAGCGCTGCTGTGGATAAAATGGTCGTAGAGGTTCTAAAGCGTCTTGCCAGTGAGTCCTCATCACGGAGCTATGAAATAAGCAGCCCGGTTAACCCTGGTATGCCCGGCTTCCCCCTGACTGAACAGTGGAATTTGCTAAAACTGGTTAATGCAGGTGAAATCGGGGTGAGACTAACATCCTCGGGAGTAATGGTTCCCCGTAAATCTGTTTCTATGGTTGCAGGCATCGGTCCAGAGATGAAAAGGTGGACACAGGCTGAAATCTGTGCCCGATGCAAGCTCAGTAAAACCTGTCACTATAAAGTAACAGAGCAGGGTTAAAATGAGTGAATTCACTATTAATTTTGAGCCATTAGGCCTAAGAGGGAAGTGTAAAAATAATGAGTCTCTGCTTGAGTGTGCCAGGCGGTCTGGTGTTGGTATCAACAGTATATGTGGGGGAACGGGGGCATGCCATGCATGCAGAGTTCAGGTTTTAAGTGGTACCGTCTCCAGACCGTCGACCGTCGAGTATAAAGTATTTACTTCAAAAGAACTGAAGGAAGGGTGGCGACTTGCCTGTCAGACCTATCCCATCAGCGATTGTAAAATAACGGTGCCTGCTGATTCAATGACTACTTCGCAACGGCTTCAGGTGGAAGGATTGGAGAAAAAAGTTAGCCCTGAGCTACCATTTCAGGTCTACCACGTAAAGATAGCCCCTCCGTCACTGGAAACTCCAGTGGCTGACGCTGACCGCCTGATTCAAGCGCTGAACAATCAGCACAGGTTGCGATGCACCAGTGTTGATATTGATACTCTACGTGATATTCCAGGTCAACTCCGGTCCTGGAATTGGGAAAGCCAGGTTGTAGTCCGTAACAAAGAGGTAGTAACTATTCTCTATCAAAAAAGCCGTCAGCTCGGGCTGGCTATAGACCTGGGTACTACAAAGATTGCTGCCTACCTGATTGATATGAACAGCGGGCAGACTCTTGCAGCCAGAGGGATAATGAATCCCCAGATAAACTATGGGGAAGACATTATTAGCCGCATTAACAAAGTGATAAAGTCATCTGAGGCGGCAGTGGTGATGCAGAGACTGACGCTTGATGCAATTAATGAACTGAGTGCTGATCTGTGTGCTGCAGCTGGTGCAAGGCCTGAAGAAATTTTAGAGACAGTTGTTGTTGGCAATACTGCCATGCATCATCTCTTCCTCCGTCTGCCGGTAAAACAGCTTGCTTTTTCTCCCTTTGTACCAGCTGTCAGTCTGGCACTGGAGGTCAGGGCTAGAGATTTAGGTTTAAATATTGCACCCGGAGCATATGTGTACCTTATGCCCAATATTGCAGGTTTTGTTGGTGCAGATCATGTTTCTATGTTGCTGGCAACAGATGCCTGGAAAGCAAAGGAAACAACGATAGCTCTGGATATCGGAACTAATACCGAGGTCTCTTTAATATACGGAGGAAAAATAACTACCACCTCCTGTGCATCCGGACCTGCATTTGAGGGAGGTCATATCAAGCATGGTATGAGAGCAGCTGCAGGAGCTATTGAACGGTTACGCATAGATGGTGATAAAGTCCAGTATCAGACCATCAACGGGGGTCCACCGGTTGGTATTTGTGGCTCTGGTATTCTTGATGCTCTGGCACAGCTTTATCAGGCAAATATTATTGATAATAGTGGAAGAATTATAGATAGCCATCCTCGCGTTCGTGTCCATAAAGGACAGCGGGAGTTTGTACTGGTCAGTGAAGAAGAGAGAAATGGTAAGCCTGCTATCACTATTACCCAGCATGATGTAAGGGAGTTGCAGCTGGCCAAAGCCGCTATTCGCACAGGTATTCAGATACTCCTGGATATAAGCCTCTGTTCCGAAGATGATATCAAGCAGGTCATAATTGCCGGTGCATTTGGCTCCTATATTAATATAGACAGTGCTGTAGCAATTGGCATGATGCCATCACTGCCTCTAAACCGCTTTCAACAGGTAGGCAATGCCGCAGGTATGGGAGCCAGGCTGGCCCTGATTTCCACTAGATCAAGAGCTAAGGCACAGGCTATTGCTTCCAGAGTTAAATATGTTGAACTTGCCAGCTCTCCTGAATTTAATAAGGTCTTTGTTCAGGCAAACTACCTTGGACCATATCAAATTACAAATAAATAAGAGAAAGGAAATTGACTTATGGAAACCAGAGTTTCGAGCTCCAGCAAAGAAGTAATTATTAGCGATAACCAGCCTGCAGTTCTTATTGGCGAACGTATTAATCCAACAGGCAAAAAGGAGTTAGCCGAAGCTCTTAAGACCGGTGACATTGAGGTTGTCCGCAAAGAAGCGCTCGCTCAAACACAGGCTGGTGCTGATATTATTGATGTTAATGTGGGTATGTTTGGCATTGATGAGGTAGCACTGCTTCCGAAGGTGGTACAGGCAGTAATGGAAACCGTAGATACACCATTGTGTATCGATAGTTCTAATCCCGATGCTCTGGAAGCAGCATTAAAAGTCTACAGAGGTAAACCACTAATTAATTCTGTTACAGGTGAAGAGCACTCACTAAGAAGGATTTTGCCTCTGGTCAAAAGCTCTGGTGCTGCTGTAATCGGTCTGGTACAGGATGACGATGGTATCCCAAAGGATACCGCAGGAAGGGTCCGGATAGCTCATAAGATAGTAGAACGAGCTGAGATGGCAGGTATTTCACGTGAGGACTTAGTTATTGATTGTCTGGCTTTTTCTGTAGGAGCTGAACCTGATTCAGGGGTAGCAGTCATAGAATCGATCCAGAAAATTAAGGCTGAATTAGGAGTGAATATAACACTGGGCGCCAGCAATATATCTTTTGGCTTACCAGATCGGGAATCGATCAATAATGCATTCGTAGTTATAGCTACTTATGCTGGTGCTACCTGCCTGATTGTAGACGTGGCCAGGGTGCGACCAATTATACTGGCTACGGACCTTATACTCGGGCGTGATAGGTATGCCAGACGATATATTGAAGCATATCGTGAGCGCATGAGATATGAGAAGCAATAGAGAATAGATAAGAAAGAATAATGGTAAGAGATAATATTAAGTAAGCCAGGATAAAAAAATAGAAATCTTTGTTATCCGGTTGCTATTTAGTCTGTCTGGATTTACAATATGTCTGGCTTTAGATGGTGATTAATTATGAATATAGAAGAAAAAATTAAACAGGTAATAGAAAATACAGAGATTATAAAACCTCCGGAAAAACTCCTGGCTTCATTTGACTCTACTACTATTCATTATTATTTGCTTACTGTACCGATGTATCTGGAATTTGAAGGTAGGGATCCCGAGAGTGAGACCATTATAAGAGAGGGTAAGATAACCTGGCAGAAACCAAAAGTTATAACTCCTTCATATATGTTGAGGGTAGAAGGTTTTAGTGGAGAAGCCAGGAAAGCATTTGAAATGCTGGCTGAAGAGAATGTTGATCTGGCAATGGTTCTGTATAGCCTCAGGCTCAGTAAAGATTCTGAAAAAATGAGCATAGTGTCTAATTCGTTGAGTACAGTAGCAAAAAATATTTCAAATGATATTGATAAGAGAAAAGATCCTTACAGTGCAGTTATTAAAGGAGTTGATGAATTCTGGGATGTATCACTTTCAAAGTTTATACAGGAAATTGTAAATAAGAGTGCCCACTATTCACAGCTTCCCGACTTGCTTAGAAGTAATATGGTCAGAGTTAGCAGCACAGGGTTACCTGTAATTACAAGGGATTGGATGGGGAATCCTCTTGTGGCTAAGAACGAGATTGAGATTCTGTTTAAATTGTTTGAAGAAGGCGAGATTGGACCGGCAGATTTAAAAGAGGAACTGGATAGATGGGGATTGTTCGAACAATATCAGGATAAATTTTTTAAATATTTTAAAAAGAAAAACTAAAATTTAATACCTAGGGTACCACAAGTATTTCATCTGGTTTAAGGACTGAAATACCCGCATTATCTCCAACGATTTCAACTTTTATTATCTTCTCGGGTTTCTTTAAGTCAATTTTTTCGCGATCCACTACATCAGTAAGTTTCATAATAAGTTCTTTAAAATCAAGTTTATTATAATATCTTTTTTCAAGGTCCATCATCCACTTTTCATCTTTCTTAATTCCGGGTACAAGCGATTTTATTGCTTTCTGCATATCTGGTACTGTGGATTTTACCCACCTGTCTATCGGGATATAGCGATGGGTTCTTCCGAATAAATCTCTGTCTTTTTTTAATATTTTTTTTAGTTTTTTTACTATTTCTTTTGGTTCTGGTACATTAACAAGGAAAATACCGCTATATTTTGATTTTAAAAACTCTGGTTTTACGTTTATTTCTTTAAAAAGGTTCTCAGCCTTTTCTCTGCTGCTTTCAAGATGAGCTGGATCGTAGGTTATAAGAAGTTTTACATCCATAATAAAAACTCCATTTTAAAAATTAATATTAATTATATCATATTAATTTGAAAGATTTATAAAAAGTTGAAATTACTCTATAATCTACAATATTAACAAATTGTACTTTTCATCTTAGCCCTGGCTGATAATGGAAATATGGTTGGGTTATAATATTTATAATAAATAGATATGAAAGCACACCGGAGCATGTGTAGAAATATAGATAGGTATACAGACAACATCCTGCTAAAAAATAAGAAGCTGCAATAATGGACGAATACAAATAGAGACATAGGTATAAAGATAGCTGGATAAGGATAATGATATAGATAAAAAGGAGCATAATTTTAATGTTACACAGGCAATCGCTTGATAGCAGAGTAATAGAAGAAAGAAACGATAAACAAAAAGCCAGCCGGCTTATTTTTGAATTCAAGCCATTTATTGCCAGTGTTGCTCAAAAAAAAGCAGGTAGATTCCTTGAATATGGTGTTGATGAAGAACTTTCAATTGCCCTTTCAGCTTTTAAAGAAGCGATGGATTCATATGATAAAAAAAAGGGTAAGTTTTTGAGCTTTGCAAAGCTTGTAATAAACATGCGTCTTATTGATTATTATCGCAAAAAAATGAGGGAAAAAACCTATAGCTTTAGTAATAGTAGTATTTCAAACGGTCAATTTATGAATGCCGGTTCCTTAGAACAATATGAAGTTGATGATGAAAAAGAAAAAAGAATACTGGAAATAATAGAGTACAGAGCAGAATTAGAAAAATGGGGGATTGATCTGGAAGAATTAGCTGCTGTATCTCCTAAAGATGATAGTCTGAGGAAAGAATATATAGAAATAGCGAGAATCATTGTAAAAAACAACCATATATTGCAAACCCTGATGAAAACAAGAAAACTTCCGTTAAAAGAAATTGAAGATATTACATGGGTACATCGCAAAAAATTGGAAAGAGGACGAATATATATAATAGCGATGGTTCTGGCGATAATAAATGACCTGAGCTACGTGGACACCGGTGGGGGTGATAAAAAGTGAAAGGTATAATAATAGAAATTGGTAGGGATTATTGTATAGTTTTAACAAGAGACGGGCAATTTATTAAACAAAGGATACCCCATGGTGTTTTCGAGATTGGTGATGAAATTGCAGTAACACAGGAGGATAGCTATGGGCAGCCAGCTGTGGCAAATATAAAAATAAAACGGATAAGAAGCTTTGCTCTGGCTGCTTCAGTAATATTAGTACTGGTTGTAGGTTCTATTTTTATTATAAAGTATGTAAATATGAGGGGTTATTATCCGGGAGGAGCTGTAGAGGAAGAAGAAGAAATACCGGCAGAAGAAAAAGTAATTGTTTTGCCGAGAGAAGAAAAGTATAAGGAAGCTCCAGCAGAAGAACAAGAGGAGGCAGAAGTTGCAGAAGAAGAGGCAGAGGCTGCCGATGAGACAGCTTTAACTATGGCTTCAGAGGAAGGTGTTATAACTTTTGAGAATATATATTCTTACTCTCTCGTAGAGCAGAAAGCAACTGAAGAGAATATAAAAGAAGTTATACTCTTTTCATATAAAATTATAGATAATGTTAATTTAAAAATTCAGATTAAAAATATAAGCAATGCATTAACCTTTGATGGAACTTTTAAACTAAATATGCTTGCTGCAGATGGGAGCGAATCCAGAGTAGAGGTCATCTCTCTTGATGGGTTTGGGCCGGGCAGGATTAAAGAACATCAGATGTTTATAAAATCAGGAGAAGAAAATTTAAAGGTGGAAGTAACGGGAACTGCAGAATAACCGGAACTACTTATTAAGTTTTTTAACCATTTTATCTCTCTTTAAATCCTTTAAATTATATTTTTATTTCTGGCTGCCTCAATTTACACTCAATATTTATCAAATATACATATTATCTTTAACTATTCTTATTGTAATTGTATTTAAGCTACTACCAGTCTTATTAACAAATTGCCTGCTGAAAAAATCAGAAGGTATGGTCCCGGATGAAGAAGTTCCAGATGAAGAAGATCAGCAGTTATTGAAGTAAATGAGAAGGGTAGCTGAGAAGGGTAGTGAAGCAGCCGCAGCAACAGTAGTAGTAATGAAAGAAACAGCAGCAATGCCAGATGAAGAGATAATAGAATTTAAGGTAGACAGGCCATTCTTCTTTATGATTATTGATGAGAGGACAGGTAGTATGCTTTTTATGGGTAAAGTTATGGAACCTTAAAAATTTTTCTTTAAAAATTCTTTGGACAAATCTTGAATATGTGTTATATAATAACAGGGTAATATCAAGAGGTATTACTTTTATAATAGAGTGGTAGGGATTTTTATTAGAAGTAAATAAATAAAATAGAAGTTAGTCTTCGCGATTATATCTTCTTATTTCTTTTATTCCATATTTTATTCCAATAATATAATTTCTACTTCTCTAAAAAGTGCAATTTAAAGAAAGGGAATCTTAAGTGAACAAGAGAATGTATGTAGGTAATCTGGACTACAGTACGACAGACAAAGAGCTGGAAGATTTATTTGCCCAGGAAGGTACTGTTACTTACTCGAAGGTAATTACCAGAATGGACGGAAAATCAAGAGGCTTTGGGTTTGTTGAGATGGAAAGCGAAGAGCAGGCTAAGGCTGCTATAGAAAAACTTAACAGGAGTGAATTTAAAGGAAGAACTATAGTAGTCAATGAAGCCAGAGCCCAGGATAGGGGTAATTATAACCCGAGGGAAAATAATTACGGGTCCAGGAGAGAAAGTGGCAGGGGAGACCTGAACTATAAGCTGAGACAGTTAAGAAAAAATATCGGGTAAATTTTTTTAAATTTATACTTGTTTTTTTAAGTGTAATACTCTATAGTATCCACTGAACAGAATGCAAAATTAAATATTAAAACCTTTAAAATAGTCCGGAGAGACTAAAAAGGAATGATAGAGATAAATATATTTAAAAGAAATTCTAATATAAAGAATTTTTCAACCTTCTTACTTATATGGTAAGAAGGTTTTTTTATGGAGAAATATTATGGCTGAGAAAGCATATATATTAAACAGAGATGAAATAGACAGGATAATAAAAAGAATCTCGCATGAGATTCTGGAGAGAAATAAAGGTTCAGAAAATCTTGTTTTTATCGGGCTTCAAAAAAGAGGAGTTCCGCTTGCAAAAAGAATAGCAGAGAATATTGAAAAATTTGAAGGGACCAAAATTAAAACAGGTAAACTGGATATTACTTTTTATCGCGATGATATCGGCCAAAATATAAAGCCAATTGCACAAACAACCGATATTCCATTTGAAATAGAAGATAAGAATGTAATCCTGGTAGACGATGTTTTATATACCGGCAGGACAATAAGGGCTGCAATGGATGCTTTAATTGATTTTGGAAGACCCAAGACGATACAGCTTGTGGTTTTAATAGACAGAGGGCACAGGGAACTTCCTATAAGGGCGGATTATGTCGGTAAGAATCTTCCCACTTCGCGTGATGAATCCGTAGATGTTAGGTTACAGGAAACTGATGGTGAGGATAGTGTTGTGGTTATAAGAAAGGAATAAATATGCTGAGGAAAAAAAGTATAATAGATACGGGCAGTCTGAGTCTGGAAGATATAGATTTAATATTTGCAAATGCAGATTCTTTTCTTGAGGTATCAGAAAGAGATGTAAAAAAAGTTCCTGCTCTGAGAGGTAAAACGATAGTTAATTTATTTTTTGAACCAAGTACAAGAACCAGAACTTCATTTGAAATTGCGGCAAAAAGACTCAGCGCAGATATAATCAATTTTTCTTCTTCTACAAGCAGCGTAAAAAAGGGTGAATCTGTAATTGATACTTTAAAAACCATACTGTCAATGAAAGTTGATCTGATTGTTATGAGGCACAGTGACAGCGGGGCTGTTAAAATGGCAGAGCAGTTTGTAAATGTGCCGGTAATAAATGCCGGTGATGGGAAGCATCAGCATCCTACCCAGGCTTTACTGGATTTATATACAATAAAAAAAATATTTAACAAATTAGAAGGGCTTAAAGTGGCAATTATTGGAGATTTTATAAACAGCAGAGTGGCAAAATCTGATATAGATTTATTTGAGAGAATGGGAATTGATGTAACAGTAGTTTCACCAGCTATGTTGCTGCCTGAAGATTTTTCAAGAATGAAAGTAAAGCATAGCATAGATGATGTTATAGAAGAATCTGACATTATTTACGTTCTTAGAATGCAGTTTGAAAGGCAGAACAGGAAGTTTTACCCGTCTATTATGGAATATAATCGTTTTTTAAGTTTGAATAAAGATAGACTTTTAAGAATGAAGCCAGGCTCTATTGTAATGCATCCGGGACCTGTAAACAGGGGGATTGAAATTACCGATGAGGTTATGGATATAAGCGGTGAGCCAGGAGAAAGAATTACAATTGAACAGCAGGTAACTAATGGAGTGGCAATAAGAATGGCAGTACTTTATTTAATATTAAGCTAAACTGATTTTATTAAATTAAATAAATAACAGGTCAGGGGCTATGGTGAGCGTCAAAGAAGATAATAATGTGAAAAATATACTTATAAAGTCGGGGAAAATAGTTGACCCGATAAAAAGAACAGAATCTGTATCTGATATTTACATTAAGAATGGTATTATTTCAGAAATAAGAGAAAAAATTGATATTACCGGTGATAATATAGTTGTAATTAATGCTGATGGTTACACGGTTTCACCTGGCTTTGTAGATATGCATGCTCATCTAAGAGAGCCGGGTTTTGAAGATGAGGAAACAATAGAGTCTGGAACACTGGCTGCAATTAAAGGAGGAATAACCAGTGTTGCCTGTATGCCCAATACCAGTCCGGCTATAGATAATCAGTCTGCTGTCCGGTACATTCTTGAAAAATCAAAAAATATGGCCTGCAATGTATTTCCGGTTGCTGCCATGACTGCAGGCTGTAAAGGTATAAATATTACAGAAATTGGACTTCTGGCTGAAGCCGGGGCTATTGCTTTTTCGGACGATGGAAATAGTGTAAAAGATAGTAAGTTAATGTATGAAATTATGAGATATTCCAGACAGTTTGGTATACCTCTGATACTGCATGAAGAAGATAGCTCTATATCAAAAAGCGGGCTTGTTCACGAGGGGCACTATTCAACAATACTTGGCCTGGAAGGAATATCGTCACTGAGCGATGACTTGATGATAGCAAGAGATATAATACTTGCAGCAAGAAGTAAAGCAAGAATTCATATAACGCACCTCAGCACAAAAAATAGTGTAAAAATGATAAAAAGAGCAAAAGAAGAAGGAGTAAATATAACCTGTGATGTTACTCCGCATCATCTATTCTTTAATGACAGCTGTCTTACAACTTTTAATACCAGCTTTAAAGTCAAACCACCTATAAGAAGTGAGGAGGACAGAATGGCGCTTATTGAAGGAATAAAAGGCGGCGTAATCGATGCTATAGCAAGTGACCACGCTCCTCATCTTGATACAGAAAAAAATACCACTTTTAAACTTGCCAGTTTTGGAACAATAGGACTTGAAACATTATTCAGTGCTGCCTTCACTAAATTATGCATTGAAGAAAAAATTAGCCTCCCTGTACTGATAAATCTAATATCTGCGTCACCTGCAGCAATCCTCGGTATCGATGCCGGTAAAATCGAAGCCGGGAAAGTTGCAAGTATTACAATTATAGATACCGGAGCTGAAGAGGTTATAAAAAAGGAAAGCTTTATTTCAAAAAGTAAAAACAGTGCCTTTATCGGGCAGAAATTAAAAGGAAAAATAGTCTGTACTGTAAGCAAAGGCAAACTTGCTTACAGGGATAAGTGTATAAAAGAAAGGTCAATATCTTGAGAGCTGTTTTAATGTTAGAAGATGGAAAAATATTCAGAGGTGTAAATATAGGATGCAGTGGTGAGACAGTTGGTGAGGTTGTATTTAATACATCAATGGTAGGCTATCAGGAAATATTAACTGACCCCTCCTCCCGTGAACAAATAATAGTAATGACCTATCCCCAGATTGGTAATTATGGCATAAATTATAAAGATGCCGAGTCCTGCAGAATTCAGGCCGGAGGCCTTGTTGTAAAAGAATACTTTGACTATTACAGTAACTGTAGAGCAGAAGATAGTCTGGGTAGTTACCTTAAAAAGTATAATATTATAGGTCTGGAAGATATAGATACGAGACAATTGACCGGGCATATAAGACTTAAAGGTTCAATGAAGGGGATAATTTCAACCGAAACTGATAATAAAGATAAATTAAAAGAAAAACTTGACAGTTACCCTTCAATCGTTAACAGGGATCTGGTAAAAGATGTTACCTGTAGCAAGCCATATGTTTATAATCCTGAGAGGAATGACTGCAAATATATAGTTCTCGTAATGGACTTTGGGGTAAAAAAGACAGTTTTAGATTGTCTGGACCGTGAAGGTTTTAAATTAATTGTAGTCCCGGCATCAATGAGTTCGGAAGAAATTTTAAAATATAACCCTGATGGTGTTTTTCTTTCCAATGGTCCGGGCGACCCTTCTGCTGTAAGTTATGCAGCTCTCACAATTAAAAAACTAATCGGTAAAAAACCTATTTTTGGAATCTGCCTTGGTCATCAGCTGCTGGCAACTGCTCTCGGAGCTAAAACTTATAAGCTAAAGTCCAGTCACCATGGAAATAACTCTCCGGTTAAAAATCTGGAAACGGGGAAAGTTGAGATAACATCTCATAATCATAGTTTTGCTGTTGATAAAGAATCGCTAAAGAATATTAAGGGTGCGAAATACAAAATTACCCATATAAACCTGAATGATAATACAATTGAGGGATTAAAATATGAAAATATTAATGCATATTCGGTCCAGTATCATCCAGAATGGAAATCCGGGTTGCATGAATCAGAATATATTTTTAATAAATTTGCCGGATTAATGAAAGAAAATAAAAAAATATAATAAAAGTTACGGGTTTAAAACCAGAGTTGTAAACGCAACTCTTAAATTTAAATAGTTCATTTATTAATAGTCATATTTTAATAGAGGGTATATGCCTAAAAGGAAAGATATAGATAAAGTTTTACTTATAGGTTCAGGACCTATAGTAATAGGGCAGGCCTGTGAATTTGATTATTCGGGGACTCAGGCATGTAAAGTATTAAAACAGGAAGGTTATAAGGTTGTACTTGTAAATAGCAACCCCGCTACTATAATGACTGACCCCGAGTTTGCAGACAGAACTTATATTGAGCCACTTACTCCGGAGTTTGTGGAGAAGATAATAAAGAAAGAAAGACCGGATGCTTTGCTACCGGCACTTGGAGGGCAGACAGGCTTAAATATGGCGGCAGCTTTATCAAAAGAAAAAGTTTTAAGCAAATACGGTGTTGAACTTATAGGTGTGGATATTGATGTTATAAATAAGGCCGAAGACAGGGAGTTGTTCAAGGAATCCATGAATAGAATAGGACTTTATGTTCCACCCAGCGGATATGCACACAGCCTGAGAGAAGCCCTGGATATCAGCAGGAAACTCGGGTTCCCGCTTGTGGTAAGACCGAGTTTTACACTTGGAGGAATCGGAGGAGGAGTTGCATTTAACAAAGATGAGTTTATTGAGATAGTAGTAAGGGGGCTTGATATTTCGCCAGAGTCGGAAGTACTGGTAGAAAAATCAGTTGCGGGCTGGAAAGAAATTGAGCTGGAGATGATGAGGGATTTAAATGATAATGTAATTATGGTATGTTCCATTGAGAACTTTGATCCTATGGGAGTGCATACAGGAGATAGCATCAGTGTAGCCCCGGCGCAGACCCTTACATATAAAGAGTTTCAGAATATAAAAGATGCTGGCATCAGAATAATGAGAGAAATTGGCGTTACTGCGGGGGGGTCAAATATACAATTTGCTATTAATCCTGCAGATGGTAAAGTAGCAGTCATTGAAATGAATCCCAGAGTTTCAAGAAGCAGTGCCCTGGCTTCCAAAGCAACCGGCTATCCGATTGCAAAAATTGCAACCAAACTGGCAATAGGATATACACTTGATGAAATTACAAATGATATAACAAGAAATACATCTGCCTGTTTTGAGCCTTCTATAGATTACGTAGTAGTAAAATTTCCCAGATGGACTTTTGAAAAGTTTCCGGAAACCGATCCAAGTCTCACCACAAGAATGAAATCTGTCGGCGAAGTGCTTGCAATCGGAAGAACTTTTAAAGAAGCTCTGCAGAAGTCTATAAGGTCTCTGGAGATCGATAGGTATGGTCTTGGTTCAGATGGAAGAAGTGATATAAAAGAGGAGTTACTTTATAATAAGTTATCTATCCCGAATCAGGACAGGGTTTTTTATATTAAATATGCCTTTGAAAAAGGAATGGGCATTGATGAGGTTTCGGAGTATACCCGGATCGACCCATGGTTTTTATATAATATAAAACAGCTGGTTGAATTTGAAAAAGGTTTCAGGCGCAAAAGCATTAAAGGTGTAACTGTTGAAGATTTACTTGAAGCAAAAAAACTCGGTTATTCTGATATCCAGATAGCAAATTTATGCAGCAGCAGCGAGGATGAAGTCAGGACTATCAGAAATAAACTTAATATTAAATCAACTTTTAAACCTGTAGATACGTGTGCCGGTGAGTTTGAATCTTATACGCCATATTATTATTCTACTTATGAGACAGCGAATGAAGTTCTACCTTTGTCAGGAGAAAAAATAGTAATCCTCGGCGGAGGGCCAAATCGTATTGGCCAGGGTATAGAATTCGACTATTGCTGTGTGCATGCTTCTTTCGCTCTGAGGAAAGCAGGTTACGAAACCATAATGATTAATTGTAATCCAGAGACAGTGAGTACAGATTATGATACTTCTGACCGTCTGTATTTTGAACCCCTGACTTTTGAGGATGTTTTAAAT
>JAQVHC010000001.1:41471-43741 GCA_028696435.1 Actinomycetota bacterium
GGCAAAAAATTAAAAGATATTGATTTTAATAGAGTTGACCCGGTGTCACTAAATTATTATAGTATTAAAGAAGCGGTGCTGCCATTTAATAGATTTCCGGGTGTGGATATAATACTTGGTCCCGAGATGAAATCTACTGGAGAAGTTATGGGTATAGATAGTAGTTTTGGAATTGCTTTCGCCAAAACCCAGATTGCTATTAATCAGGAATTTCCAACTTCCGGTTCTGTTTTTATCAGTGTAAATGATAAAGATAAGCAGGCTATTACAGGCATTGCAAAAAAATTATCGGAGCTTGGTTTCAACATAATTTCTACAGCAGGAACAGCTACATTCCTTGAAGAAAACGGTATAAAATGCGACAAAGTTTTGAAAATAAGAGAGGGTAGACCAAACGTTCTGGATATGATAAAAAATGGCAAGATTGATCTTATTATAAATACTCCTGAGGGCAGCAGTGCCAGAAGTGATGGATATTATCTCAGGACTGCTGCGGTTTTTCATAATATTCCTTCTGTTACTACTATATCGGGAGCCGCAGCTATGGTGCAGGGAATTTATGAAATGAAGAAAAACTCTGAAGTTAAGGTTAAACCTATACAGGATTATTAATGAAACTATTAAATGGAGAAATAATATCTAACGAAAAATACAGCGAGTATCTGTACAAAATGGTTATTTTTTCGCCATATATTTGCAGGGAAGCTGGTCCTGGCCAGTTTGTTAATATAAGGTGTGCACCTGAGGGTATATATGATCCTTTATTAAGACGCCCATTTGGCATTTTTGATATTGAAGAAAAATTTAATGTTTTCTCTATATTGTATCGCGTAAAGGGCAGGGGTACCAGATTTATGTCAAATCTCGAAAAGGGTGACTTAATTGATTTTATCGGTCCTCTAGGAAAAGATATAGATCTTGCAGGGACAAAAAACAACGTTCTTTTAATTGGAGGGGGAATAGGAATTGCTCCACTATACCTTATAGCAAAGCGGGCTGTGGCTATGAAAAAAAATGTCTTTTTTGCAGCGGGATTTAAGGATAAAAGCTATCAAAGATGGGAAGATGATTTAATTGAACTTAAGATAGATTATGCAATTTATACAGAAGACGGCTCTCTTGGTAATAAGGGTATGGTCTGTGATTATATCCGCAGTAATGTTAAATTGTTTGCAGGTTACGATGTTTACTGTTGCGGGCCAGAAGAAATGTTAAAAGCTCTTCAGAAGATTTATATGAAAAGCAGCAACAGGGTCAGTGTGCTCCTCGAAGAAAAAATGGCATGCGGAGTGGGTGTATGCAATGGATGTGTGGCTAAAATAAAGCATGGCAGAGGAAGGTTTCACTATAAAAGAATATGTAAGGATGGACCCACTTTTGATATCAGGGAGGTAATATTTGACTGAGAAGCAGAATAGTTTATCTATGCTCAAGAAGGAAAATAAAAATGATATCAACCTTTCTGTAGATATAGGAAGGATACATCTGGAAAATCCTGTAATAATGTGTTCGGGTACATTTGGATATGGAGAGGAATATGAACAGTTCTATAACACTGCTTTACTGGGAGCTGTAACAACGAAGAGTTATTCGTTAAAATCAAAAGAGGGAAACCCGCCGCCAAGAATCTGTGAAACTCCTGCAGGGTTATTAAATTCAATAGGTCTTCAAAATGATGGTATAGACTGTTTTATAAAAAAACATTTTCCCGAAGCTGAAAAAAGAGGAACAAAACTGATTTTGAGTATATTCGGAAGCGATATAGATGAGTTTTCCGAACTGGCTTATAAAGTTTTGGAAATAAAGGATAAAATTGTTGCAGTAGAACTTAATCTCTCCTGTCCCAATATAAAAAATGGCGGTATAGTGTTTAGTTCTGTTCCTGCTGATGTAAAAAAAATAGTGCACTCAGTTAAACGAATTTTAAAAATTCCTGTAATAGCTAAACTGAGCCCCAATCAGCATAATCTAATCGAAGCTGCAACTGCAGCAGAAAAAGGTGGAGCTGAGGCAATATCTATTATAAATACTGTAGTTGGGATGGCTGTTGATGTTGAGACATTTAAACCACGGCTGGCAAATGTAACCGGAGGCCTTTCCGGGCCTGCGATAAAACCAATTGCTCTGGCAAAAGTATATTCTCTGGCAAAAGAAAAAATCCTACCTGTGATAGGAATGGGTGGTATTTTTAGTGTTGAAGATGCTCTGGAGTTTCTGATAGCAGGAGCAAGCGCAGTTGGAATAGGGACAGCAAATTTTATTAAATATGA
>JAQVHC010000041.1 GCA_028696435.1 Actinomycetota bacterium
CCCATAGCAAGATCTCTACCATAACATTTCTGGCAGACTCCGGATTCTGCTTCACATGTCAGTACTGAACGGACTTTTATGCTTTCAATATTTGCAAGTATAAATTTCTGAAGATATCTGTCGGTAATTTCTTCACCGCCTTTTATTATCTCTTTTCCGTTGTTTGGGTTATTTACGTCATCCAGACATATTCTTCCTATTAGATTAGTATTTGGCTCTCCCTCAAGCGTCAGAACATATAAATTTATGCCATCTTCAGTTTTGCAATCATCAATTTTCACCATAGTATCCTGTGCAACATCAACAAGCCTTCTTGTTAGATACCCTGAATCTGCTGTCCTCAGAGCTGTATCAGCAAGACCCTGTCTTGCACCATGTGTGGATATAAAATATTCAAGTACTGTTAATCCTTCCTTAAAGTTTGATTTTATAGGATTATCTATTATGTCCCCTCTCGCGTTTGCAACAAGTCCACGCATACCTGCTAACTGGCGGAGCTGCTTTATATTTCCTCTTGCACCTGATGTAGCCATCATGTAAACAGGATTAAATTTGTCAAAATTTTTCTCCATAGCACTTGCCACACTTTCACTTGCCGTGGACCAGGCCTGGATCACCCTCTCACGTCTTTCAAGCTCTGTTATCAACCCCTGTTTGTAATAATCCTCTATTTTCTCTATTTTCTTCTCAGCATTTGCTATAATTTTAGCTTTTTCTGGTGGTACATCTATATCATCTACTCCTATAGTCAGACCGGAACGGGTTGAATATTTAAAACCCGTTTGTTTAATGGCATCGAGCATCTCTATTACTGCACTCTGTGGGAATTTTCCTATGCATTCAGCTATAATTGAGATTAATTCCTTTTTTGATACCTCTTTATTAACAAATTTATGCCCCTCAGGAAGTGTCTGATTGAATATTATTCTTCCTACTGTGGTTTTTAAGATTCTGTCTTCAATTTTTACTTTAATAGGAGTATGCAGAGTTATCAGACCATATTCATATGCAAGAATAGCATCCTGCATGCCTTTGTAGAGTTTCTCTTTGCCATCAGATTTTTCTCTTTCTGACGTTAAATAGTAAATACCCAGAATCATATCCTGGGAAGGAACCACGATAGGTTCACCACTGGATGGCGATAGTATGTTATTTACAGATAACATAAGGATTATTGCTTCTGCTTTTGCCTCATTTGACAGTGGTACATGAACAGCCATCTGGTCACCATCAAAATCTGCATTAAAAGGAGGGCAGACCATCGGATGTATCTGTATTGCCTTACCCTCAACCAGTACAGGTATAAAAGCCTGTATACCAAGACGATGTAGGGTTGGAGCTCTGTTAAGAAGAACAGGATGACTTTTAATTACTCCTTCCAGTATATCCCAGACCTCAGTGTTTTCCCGCTCAACCATAGTTTTTGCACTTTTAATATTCTGCGCCAGCCCTTCATCAACTAATTTCTTCATAACAAATGGCTTAAATAATTCCAGAGCCATCTTTTTCGGAAGCCCGCACTGGTAGAGGTTAAGATCCGGATTAACAACAATAACAGACCTTCCAGAATAGTCTACTCTCTTACCGAGAAGATTCTGCCTGAATCTCCCCTGCTTTCCTTTAAGCATATCACTTAAAGATTTGAGAGGCCTGTTCCCTACACCAACTACCGGTCTTCCTCTTCTTCCATTATCAAATAAAGCATCGACGGCTTCCTGCAGCATTCTTTTTTCATTATTAATAATAATTTCAGGAGCGTCCAGTTCAAGTAACTTTTTTAATCTGTTATTTCTATTTATAACTCTCCTGTAAAGATCATTTAAATCTGATGTGGCAAATCTTCCACCATCAAGTTGAACCATAGGCCTTAAGTCAGGAGGTATCACAGGAAGTACATCAAGGATCATATATTCCGGCCTATTATCTGAATTTAAAAATGATGATATTAATTTTAATCTTTTTATACTCCTGCTTCTTTTTTGTCCTTTGGACTTCTTTATAGTTTCTTTTAACTCCTCTACTTCTTTTTCACAATCAATATTTTTAAGCAATTCCTTTATAGCTTCTGCACCCATCCCGCCTTTAAAATACTGACCATAAATCTCTCTCATTTTTTTAAACAAAGCTTCATCTGAAATCAGCATTTTTTCTTTCAGGCTAAATAAAAAAGAACCTGCTTCTTTTATAAGTTTAATTTCTTCCTTATATATTTCATTTTCTTCTTCAATGAGCATCTCTGTTTCTTTTATAATCTTTGTTTTTCGCTCTTCAAATTCTACCTCAGTAATTCTTTCACTTTTTATACTGCTATCCTCAACATCTTCAAAATCCTCATCTGTTTCCTCAATTTCTTCATCTGATTCAATTAAATCATCTTCTTCTTCAGGCTCGTAATTTTCAATTAAATAATTATCTTTATTTGATTCTATTTCTTTTAATCTGTTCTCATGCAGCTCTTTTGCCCTTTCAATAGCTTTCTGTGAGAGCTTTTCAATTTCCTCCCTCTCTGAATCTATCTTCTCTTTATTTACACTGGTTATAATATAGGAATCGAAATAAAGAACTTTTTCGAGGTCTTTTGGATTTATATCCAGAATATATCCCATTCTGCTGGGAACACCTTTAAAGAACCATATATGTGACACAGGGGATGCAAGCTCAATATGTCCCATTCTTTCTCTTCTTACACTGGACCTTGTTACTTCAACACCACATCTTTCACATATTATTCCCTTAAATCTTACTCTCTTGTATTTCCCGCAGTAACATTCCCAGTCTTTGGTCGGACCAAAAATTCTTTCGCAAAACAACCCATCTTTTTCTGGTTTCAGTGTTCTATAGTTAATAGTTTCAGGTTTTTTTACCTCTCCATTTGACCATGACCTTATTTTTTCCGGTGAAGCAAGACCGATTTTTAATGCATCAAAATTATTTACATCTATACTTACAACCATTTATAAAATACCTCCAAATTAATTAAATTAGCACAAGCCAGTACCAGACATTTTTATTTTTTAATTTTGTCTCTTTTCTTTCCAGAAGCCTCTGATTTTATTTTTTCTTTTAGCTCCGCTTCAATGTCCTCTTGCTTTTTATTTTTTAATATTGTTTTAATATCTTCCCCGGATTTTGCTTCTACTTCTTCTACTTCCTTTACTTCCTTTACTTCCTCTTTCTCAAAATCTTCAACTCTGTGCAAATCAATTCCCAGTTCTTCTACTGTTTTCATAATCTCATCTTCCGAGTGCTCTACATCTATTTCTTTTCCTTCTTCTGATAAAACTTCTACATTAAGAGCAAGACTCTGCATTTCTTTTATAAGAACTTTAAATGACTCTGGTATTCCGGGTTTCTCTATATTCTCACCTTTTACAATTGATTCGTATGTTTTTACACGCCCTGTTACATCATCCGACTTGATAGTGAGCATCTCCTGTAATGCATAGGCTGCACCGTAAGCTTCCAGGGCCCATACCTCCATTTCACCAAATCTCTGACCGCCAAATTGTGCTTTACCACCAAGTGGCTGCTGGGTAACCAGAGAATAAGGCCCTGTAGACCTTGCGTGAATTTTATCATCCACCAGATGCAGAAGTTTCATCACATATATATAACCTATAGTAATATTATCAGATAATTTCTCTCCGCTGCGACCATCATATAGTGCTGCTTTTCCATCACCGGGTAATCCTGCAGATTTTAATAGTTCCACAATCTCTGCTTCGTTTACTCCTTCAAAAATAGGATTCGAAACATAAATATGTTCGTTTCCACCAGCATTTTTATTATTCCATCCTTTATATGCAGCCCAGCCAAGATGGGTTTCGAGTATCTGCCCTACATTCATTCTGGAGGGAACTCCCAGCGGATTAAATATTATATCTATGGGCTCGCCATCCTCGGTATACGGCATATCTTCTTCTGGAAGAATCACTGAAATAACACCTTTATTACCATGCCTTCCGGCAAGTTTGTCTCCAATTGAAACTTTTCTTTTTTCAGCAATATATACTCTTACCAGCTCATTTACTCCTGGTGGAAGATCGTGCCCCTCCTTCCTTGAAAAAACCTGCACGTCAATTACTTTTCCGCCTTCTCCGTGGGGTACTTTAAGCGAACTTTCTCTCACTTCCCGGGCTTTTTCACCAAAAATAGCCCTCAATAACTTTTCTTCTGCTGTTAGCTCGGTCTCACCTTTTGGAGTTATTTTACCAACCAGTATATCACCGGGTTTTACTTCTGCTCCAATCCTTATAATGCCCCGTTCATCCAGATTCTTTAATGCCTCTTCCCCTATACTAGGAATATCTCTTGTTATCTCTTCTGCCCCTAATTTTGTGGTTCTTGCTTCTACTTCCTGTTTTGAAATATGGATTGAAGACAGAATATCTTCTTTTACCAGTCTTTCCGAAATAATTATTGCATCTTCGTAGTTATATCCTCCCCAGGACATAAATGCTACCCTTAAGTTTCTTCCAAGTGCAATTTCTCCTGCACATGTTGCAGCTCCATCAGCAATTACCTGAACTGCTTTAATCTTTTCACCCTCTTTAACAATTGGCTTTTGATTTATACAGGTTCCCTGGTTAGATCTTTTAAACTTATATAAATAATGGGTATACTTTTTTTCTTTTTCATAATTTATTGTTATATGATCTGCGGATACCTCTTCAACTACACCGTCATCTATGGCAAGAACCAATGCTCCACTATCTTTTGCTATCTTCTCTTCCATTCCCGTACCAACCAGTGGAGGTTTAGGATTGATTAAAGGTACTGCCTGACGCTGCATATTAGAACCCATCAAT
Source organism: Actinomycetota bacterium (assembly GCA_028696435.1). Classification (GTDB taxonomy): domain Bacteria; phylum Actinomycetota; class Humimicrobiia; order Humimicrobiales; family Humimicrobiaceae; genus JAQVEM01. Next base: position 4,809 of record JAQVHC010000041.1, read on the forward strand.
GCCCTGTTTGCATCATCGTGCTCGAGAAAAGGTATAAGTACCGCAGCAGCACTGAAAATCTGCATCGGGGACACATCAATATAATCTACCAATTCCGGTTCAACTGTAATTATATCGTCGCCCAATCGAGCCATTATCTTCTCTTCTATTAGTCGATTGCTTTTATCAACCTTTGCAGTCGCCTCAGCAATAATATAATTTTCTTCATTGTCCGCAGATAAATATTCAATCTTATTTGTTAATTTCCCATTTGTCACCTTTCTATAAGGAGTTTCTATAAATCCATATTCATTCAAAGTGGCAAAAGTGGCAAGTGACCCGATAAGTCCAATATTAGGACCTTCTGGTGTTTCTATCGGACACATTCTTCCATAATGTGAAGGGTGGACATCCCTGACCTCAAAACCTGCTCTTTCTCTGCTTAAACCACCCGGACCAAGAGCACTCAATCTCCTCTTATGAGTAATCTCAGCAAGAGGGTTGGTCTGGTCAAGGAATTGTGAAAGCTGCCCACTGCCAAAGAATTCTTTCAGACTTGCAACAAGAGGTCTGATATTAATCAGAGATTTCGGAGTTATAGTATCAACATCCTGCGTCGTCATTCTTTCTCTTACAACTCTTTCCATTCTTGAAAGGCCAATTCTTACCTGATTCTGTATCAGTTCACCAACATTTTTGACTCTTCTATTACCGAAATGATCAATATCGTCTACCTCACCAACACCACCCATTAGCTGTACCAGGTATTTGACTATCAGGTATATATCTTTGCAATTCAGGATATACTTTTCATCCGGGTCTATGCCCATTTTCTGGTTAATAGCTTTAAGCCTTTCCAGAATATCTTTATCTGTTTCATCTGTTAATTTCTGGTCTATCTTATATCTTCCTACTTTTCCAAAATCATAACGCTTTGGGTTAAAAAATAAGGAATTTATAAGATTTTTTGAACTTTCTACTGTGGGAGGTTCACCGGGTCTTAATTTCTTATAAATCTCAACTAATGCTTCCTCCTCAGTTCTTGTTAAATCTTTTTCAAGAGTATTTTTAATACAATTTTTTTTGTCATATGGGCTAAAAATAGCCAGTAAATCTTCATTATTGCCAAAACCCACAGCTTTAAGAAAAATGGTGAGCAAAAACTTTCTTCTTCTATCAATTCTTACATAAGCGATATTCTTTTTATCAGTTTCAATTTCTATCCATGACCCTCGCGTAGGAATTACTTTACACAGGTATATAAATGTTTCAGATTTTTTATCAATTTCGGTATCAAAATACACCCCCGGGGAACGAACCAGCTGGGAAACCACCACTCTTTCTGTCCCATTTATTATAAAAGTTCCCTTTTCAGTCATCATCGGGAAATCCCCCATAAAGACTTCCTGCTCCTTTATTTCACCTGTCTCCTTGTTAATAAATCTTGAAATTACTTTTAGCGGTGCCGTATAAGACATATCCTGCATTTTGCATTCATCAGGAGTTGAATTAAAATCACCAAAACTGTAGGTCAAAAATTCAAGCGACATATTACCTGTAAAATCTTCAATAGGTGAAATATCCTCAAAAATTTCCATAAGACCTTCTTCAAGAAACCACTGAAAAGATTTTCTCTGTATGTCTAAAAGGTGGGGCATATTCATAAAATCAGGTGTTTTACCTAAATTATATCTATGGATTTTTTTTATCTCTTGCATTAATTATTCTCCTATTTTATATTTAAAATTAGCAAAGCAATAAAAAGGTTATAATAGTTTACAACATAAATCTGGCCACATGAAAAAATTAAATAAAATCAGTATAGACAAATTTCTTAGAAAAACTCGCAAACCTATAGTTTATCAAAAAATAGACAATAGTCAACTATCCTGCTTCGATTAATTTAATTTTTAGCACTTTTACTGATATCTGTAATTTATTCAGTTAGCTATTTAAGCTTTTGTATTCACATATGACAAAGTAAACACTTATATGACGTTTAAACGCCATATAAGTTTTATCTTTTTCGATTTTAGTTTTATCAGGTTTTATCTTTTTTAGATCTTTTTAGTTTATAAGAAGCTTTTTAAATGGATTATTTTATCTCAACCTCAGCACCAGCTTCTTCAAGCTGCTTCTTTATATTCTCAGCTTCTTCTTTTGAAACTTTTTCTTTAACTATACTAGGTGCTTTATCAACCAGTTCTTTAGCTTCCTTCAGACCCAGAGTTGTTATTGATCTTACTACTTTTATAACCTGGATTTTCTTTTCGCCTGCGGATTTTAAATGAACATCGAATTCTGTCTTTTCTTCAGCAGGTCCGCCAGCCTGAGCCTGGGCTACCGCTCCAGCATTAGGAGCTGCAACCTGGACTGCCTGAGCGCTAACTCCAAATTTTTCCTCAAGCTCTTTAACCAGTTCAGAAAGTTCCAGTACAGTCATTTTTTCAATAGCACTTAACACTTCTGCTATAGTATCACTTTTAGCAGTTGCCTTTTCTTTTTTCTTTTCTTTTTCCTTCTCTACGTCCTTCTTTTCTTCGCTCATTTCCTTTTCTTCCTTTACTTTTTCCTCTTCCTTTACTTTTTTTTCAAGTTTTTCTTCTGCTTTATCATCTGTTTTTTTTGATTCTGCCATCATTCCTCCTGACTAAATTTATATCTTTTTTTCTTTAATTGCATTCAGAACAAACACAAGGTTTCTGGTTGGTGCACTTAAAACATTTACCAGTTTAACGATTGGTGCTTTAATTGATGCTGCAAGATTTGCCAGCAGAACCTCTTCTGGAGGAAGGCTTGCAAATCTGTTAACTTCTTCCGCTGTTAAAAGCCTGTCTTCAAATATTCCTGCCTTTACCTTTAAAGCCTCCATTTCTTTTGAAAGTTCCTTTACGACCCTGGCAGTAGAAATTATATCGCTGTTACTTATAACAACACTTGTTGGCCCTTTTAAAATATCACTCAGGTCCAGGTCTTCAAAGACTTCCTCAGCCGCTATAAAAGCAAGAGTATTTTTTATTATTTTTAGATAAGAATCAGATTCTACCAGTCTATCTCTTATAGCTACAGCTTCTTTAGCTTTAAGCCCACTATGGTCAGTAAAAATAAGACCACGGCTTTTTTTAAATACTTCCTTTAGCTCCTCTACCTTATTTATTTTTTCTTCTCTGGCCATAACGACCTCCAAACCACTCTTTCTTAAAATTATAAAAATAAATCGACCCCCATTATCTAAAGGCCGATTTAATCTTCTTTTTAAATCAACCTCGGTAGGAAATTAAGTTATTTATCTAATAACACCTACTGTCGCGGGCTGGTTTTATAATATATAAATAATCTTTTTATTCTGTTGTATTACTGTTATTAATTATGCTGCCTCCGTTATGTCAGTAATCTTACCTGGATCAATTTTTATTGAAGGACCCATAGTTGAAGAAATATAGATACTTTTTATATACTTACCTTTAGCTGACGCGGGTCTTGATTTAATAATTGCATCAATTAGAGTTATATAATTTTCCAATAGCTCCTTTAAGCCAAAGGATACTTTCCCGATAGTGCAGTGTATTGTACCGTTTCTGTCAGTTCTGAATTCTAATTTTCCTTTTTTTGAATCCTCAATTGCTTTCTTCAATTCAAAAGTAACCGTTCCAGATTTTGGATTTGGCATTAATTTTCTAGGACCCAGAATTTTAGCAATCTTCCCTACATGTTTCATCATATCAGGAGTTGCAATACAAACTCCGAAATCAAGCCAGCCATTACTAATTTTTTCAACAAGTTCCTCACCGCCAACATAATCAGCTCCTGCATCTTTAGCTTCAACTGCTTTTTCACCCTGTGCAAAAACAAGAATTTTTTTAACTTTTCCGGTTCCATGAGGTAGAATCACTGTTCCCCGTACAACCTGATCTGCTTTTCTGGGGTCAACTCCTAAATTCACACTAATATCTACAGATTCATCAAAATTAGCAAAATGATTTTCCTTTATCCACTTTATTGCCTCTGCAGGGCTCAACATCTTACTCTTATCGAGATTTTCTATTGTTGATAAATATTTTTTCCCTCTCTTCAAAACCTACCATCCCTTTAAATTTTAAATAAAATTCCAATGAGGCTACTTTTTAAAACAATTTTCCTGACCGGCTTTCTCTCAAACCTTCGCTGCTTTGTTTAAGAATTCAGAGTCTCATATCAATATTAATATATATCTATCAAGCTATGAGCTTATTTTTACTCCCATGCTTCTGGCAGTCCCCTCTATAATTTTAACTGCCTTATCCAGATTTCTTGCATTTAAATCTTTCATTTTAATCCGTGCAATCTCCTCAGCCTGTTGCCTTGAAAGCTCCCCTACTTTCACACGGTTAGGCTCGCTCGAACCCTTCTCTAAATTCAAAGCTTTTTTAATAAGAACAACAGCCGGAGGTGTTTTAGTAATAAAACTAAAACTCCTATCTTTATACACAGTCAGCACAACTGGGATAATCATTCCCTGCTCTTTTGAAGTTCTTTCATTGAAAGCTTTACAGAACTCCATAATATTAACTCCATGCTGCCCGAGAGCCGGACCAACTGGAGGAGCCGGATTTGCCTGCCCTGCAGGAATTTGCAATTTAACCTGAGCTATAACTTCCTTAGCCATTTATAGTTACCTTATAGTTTCCTCTAACATTTGATAAAATTCTCTCGTATTATACATTTTAATAAAAAATTTTCAATTTTTTTTATATTTTAGATACCTGATTAAAATTAAGCTCTACCGGAGTTTGCCTCCCAAATATTGAAACCAGAACTTTTAATTTACCCTGGTCAATATTTATTTCGCTTATAGTACCATCAAAATTTGCAAACGGTCCTGATGTTACCTTTACAGGCTGTCCGATTTCAAAATCAGTTTTTGGTCTGGGTTTCTCGGCGCCTTCCCTTTTCATTATTCTCTTAACTTCATAGTCTGAAAGGGGAACAGGTTTATCGTCCCTTCCAACAAAACCAGTAACACCTGGAGTATTTCTTACCACATACCAGGAGTCATCATCCAGATACATTTTTACAAGAAGGTAACCCGGGAAAACTCTCTTTGAGGATACCTCCTTTTTACCACCTTTAATTTCAACAACATCCTCTTTTGGTATATATATGTCAAAGATTTTATTGCCCATATTCATGGATTCTATTCTGTGCTCTAAATTTGCTTTTATTTTATTTTCGTACCCTGCGTATGAATTAATTACATACCATCTCGGTCTCATTAAAATCACCAACAAATAATTAAATTTTCGCTAATAGATCTATAAGCTTAATAAAGCCAAGATCAAAAAGTCCCAGAAGAATAGAAAAAATAATAATTGTCACAATAACTACTATAGTATAATTAATAAGTGCTTTTTTTGTGGGCCATGTTACTCTTTTTAGCTCATGTATAACATCCCTGAAAAAGCCTGCTATCCTTGAAGGCACTTTTTTTATAACTTGCTTCCAGTTTGTTTTCTTCTTTGGCGGCGGTGGTGGTGGCGCTTTTCTTTCCTGAAGCTGCCTTTCCATCATTGTTTTTTGCTTGTACTTTCTTGAAACTTTTCTTTTAGCCATTATATAATTTATCCTTTACATATTTCCTGGCAGGGCTGGAGGGACTCGAACCCCCAACACCCGGTTTTGGAGACCGGTGCTCTACCAATTGGAGCTACAGCCCTATCTGGTCTCCTTATGAATCGTATGTTTCCTACACCACCTGCAGTATTTTTTTAGTTCCAGCCTGTCAGGTGTACTCTTTTTATTTTTTTCACTACTATAATTTCTTCTCTTACATTCTGTGCACTCAAAAGTAATTATCTGTCTCAACTCTTCCCACCACTTTTATTTTTAATAGAAAATTTTTATAGAAACGCAACTGAATAAGGTAGCATTATATTCGCTCGATGTCAATAATAGAATATTTCTATTACTCTATTTCTACTATTCTTTTCTCTACTCAAGTATCTTTGTAACACTACCTGCTCCTATAGTTCTTCCACCTTCACGAATAGCAAACCTCTGTCCTTCTTCCATAGCTATATTGGATATAAGGTTTATTTCCATTTCAGTATTG
>JAQVHC010000151.1 GCA_028696435.1 Actinomycetota bacterium
TCACAGAGGCTTGGACTCACTACAAACTCTGACCCTGTAAAGATTGAATTTGACCTTATGAAAATAATTCCTGAAGATAGCTGGAGCAATTTTTCTCACAGGATAATTGAACATGGAAGAGCTGTTTGCCTTGCAAGAAAACCAAAATGCTCTATCTGCAAACTTCGAAAATACTGCAGATACGGGCAGGAAAATACTTAGAAGAAGTTAGCCTTGTATCGTCCTCGAGTAAATAAGGTAATATTTTACCAGACTGGAAAAAGCTTAGAATATCCGCTTTAAAAGTTGGAATTGCTAAAAATCACTGAAAAATCAAAATCCCTCTATCTTTTAAATTTAAATTTTATCGCCAAGAGTTGATTTTGCAAGAAGTGCATGCTTTACACCCTTTATTACCTTTAGCTTTGCCTCAAGCTCAAACAGAGTAGCAATTTTACCCTTTACTACAATCACCTCGAGGCACATATCATAGTCAAGATGAACGTGCTGACTTGATATTATAACATCATGATAATCATGCTGGATATTTGTTATGTTATTTACAAGTTCTTTCTGATGATGGTCATATACAATGATTATAGCTCCTGCTCCTTCTTCATCTGCCCTTTCCGACCACTGACTGCTAACAAGCTCTCTTCTAATCAGGTCTCTTAATGCTTCTGAACGATTTTTATAACCGCGCTTTTCAATGTAGCTGTCAAATTCATCAAGCAAATTACTTTCTATAGATACGCCAAATCTTTTTAATATACCAGCCCCTTCGTTCTCATCAATATTTTTAATTTTTCTATTCTTTTTATTCATTTTATTCATTTAATTTCCTTTTTTCAAAAATTATACAAAAATAACAGAAGAGCCGCTTCTAGAAGGCCTATTTTATTAAAACTTTTACCCGCTCATCAGTGCGTAAAGACTTATGTCTTCTTTTTTACTAAATGCTTTTTTGCCATCCAGCCCGAGTAGCTCTATTCTCTTAAAACCAGCATTCCTGGCCATTTTTACAAAAAGACCGGGTTTTAGCGTACAGAGGTAAGAAGAGTTTATAAAAAAACCTTCGACTTTATTTTTATAAATTTCGGTAATCACAAAATCAACCCGTGTTTTAATTTTTCCGTATTCAAAATGTTTAATAAAAATATAAATCTTCCCATTTTTTTCTACTACTTTTGGAGTATAAAACCTGTTTTTCTCCATAACAATTGAATCAAAATTCAAAAACTGGACTATTGCAATACCATTTTTTGCCAGTTTCTTTTTCATTTTTTTTAAAGCCTGCTTTACGTTTTTCCTGGTTTCCAGAATTGGAAGAGTGTTACCCAGAACTGTTATAAGATCAAATGGACCGTACGGGATTTTATCAAGATCTTCAAATCCTGCTTTTATTAGAGTGACGCCGGGAGATTTTACCACTTTTTCTCTGGCAAAATCTATCATCTCCTCTGAAGGGTCAGCTGCAACAATTTTTCTAATATAGTTTGAAAAAAATTGTGCGTGGTGCCCCGTGCCACATCCCATATCAAGCATATTTTCGATGTTATATTTTTTAAATATGTCAATAAAAAAGTCTTTTTCTTTATCAAGCCTTTTATCCCAGTTTACCTGAAGGTCATAAAACTCCGGATCTAGTTTAAAATTATCTTCTTTCATCTGCCTCCGCCTGACAGCAACATTATTACTATTATCTTGATTATTATTGTTATAAAGCAATATTGTAACATTTTATAATAACATAACCCAAAAAATTAAAATATAACCGCCACTTTAATATTATACATAGCCGTTTTTATTATATATAGATTAATAAAACTACAAAAATCTACAAAAAGAAAATCAGAAAATAAATTTTGATTATATCTTAAATAAAAATTTATTATTGTATATAATTTAGCATAACTGAATATAAAATAACCTCAATGGAATTTGTCTGTTTTTTACGAAAGTATCAGGGGTATTATGAAGAGCATCGTAAAGTAAAAATGCATGGCATCGTATCATAGAATAAGTTAATTTAATTTTATGTTTTTTTATTAATTGTTTGTCGTTAACACCTTTGCGTACCAGAGCTTTATTTATCAAGGATAATATAAATGAAAATAGCAATTACATCGGATGTACATTTAAAAACAAAAAAGGAATCACCCGGGAGCTGGAATGCATTATCAGATATTTTAGCTAAGATGCTTTCCGAAAATATCAAGACATTAATAATAGCAGGTGATTTATTTAATAAAGAAAGCCAGAATTACCCGGAGTTTGACCAGTTTTGCAAAAATCCTGAATACAGAGAAAGCGGAATAAAGTTTTACATAATTCCCGGAAACCATGACCCCTCAATTAAGCAGCAGTATTTTACATCAGATAACATCACGGTTTTTTCTGAACCTGCAATTATTTCAATGGGTGAACCCCCTGTCACCCTCTTTTTTGTGCCCTATCTGCCTGCTAAATCTATGGGGGAAGTTCTGGCAGAATATGGTAAAAGCCCGGAAAGTACATGGATTCTTATAGGGCACGGCGACTACATAACCGGAATCAGAAATCCTAACCCTTAT
>JAQVHC010000152.1 GCA_028696435.1 Actinomycetota bacterium
TTATGATTATAATTTTGTAAAACAATACATGGGGTTCCTGTTATTGCACAAAATATCATACCATGCAACCTATCTGTTATAACTACCCTAGATTTTCTAAATGAATTTAATAATTTTTCAAATTCAATTTCTCTATTGTCAATTAAAATTTTTTTCTTGATTACTGTATCGCCAATAGATAAGAAGTCTTTATATTTTTCCCTTAATTTTATTAAAAGTTCAATTCTATCTTTACAACTTATTATACTTTCTCTGTCTGAACGCAAACACACAAAGATGTTTTCTCTGACATCTTTTTTATCTTGTTCGTTAAGATATAAGACCATATCGGGAGTCAGGATTACTTTATTTTTTGGAAATATATTTTTCATTATTGCATAACTGGTTTCTTCTCTGGCGGTAAGTAGAAGATTTGAATGATTGTTATAAATTTTTTTACTTTTTTCCAATTCAATTAATCCACTTTTTGAACTGCTAAAATGTATGGTTTGGGGAAAAGATATTATTTTATTATTCTTGAAACACTTTATTATTTTTCTTCTAAATATTTCATTTTTCATATATATATCTCCAATGTTTCCTCCACCGATGAGGAAAATTATGTCTTTAGCTTTTATATTCTTTTTAATTAAACCAAGCAAGTTAGAAGTATCGTTTATTAAGATTTCTAAGATACTATAATCAGGTAGAATATCTTTTATAAACTTTTTTTCTGCTATAGCAATTGCCTGGTCTCCCATATTTCCGTGTTCTGGTAGTAACATAATATATGCTACTGGTCTTTCTTTATCCGGGATACTGTTAATTTTTTTTAGAAACTCTCTTCTGCAAGAAGATTTCTCTTTAATTTTTTTTAATTCTCGTAAATATGAATAATTATTTCCAAGTATTTTTTTTGCAATAGATTTTAAGGTATTATAAATTCTTAAAACTGTTAAACTAATTTTTGGGCTATACTTAAATAGTTTAATAAAAAATTTATCTTTTCCCATTAATGGATTTGAATAAAGAGAATTGTAATTATCCAGTATATAATTTTTAATTTCATTGCGATATTTTTTATCTTTATCGAGATGTTTGTTCTTTTCAAGGAATGTATATTTTCCAAAAATAAATAAAAAAAATTTTCTCTGGGTCAAATTGAATAAAGTATTGAAATTGTTGTTAATAAAATCTAATCTTTCAGTGAGAGCATAGAACTTATCCATGTTGCCTTGATAATCATATGATTGAGTAATGCTATGTTTACGATGGGTATGATAATATTTATAAGTGTCACAACATATGATTTTTTCTGCTTTCGCAAAAATTTTATAGGTCCAGAATTCATCTTCATTAATTTTTTTAAAGGGAAATTCAATTCCATTCAATAATTCTCTTTTATAAATTTTATTATAAACATTAACTTTAAATTTTCTTGAAAGAATCAACTCCTCTAAAGCAGAAAGAGTATCGAATTGTTCTATTATTTCAGTATCGCTTTTATTGCTTTTCTTAATATCTTCTTCATCCCATATATCCCGTATGCGGCACTCAGCTATATCAGCATTGTAGGCATAAATGATTTTGTATAATAGCTCATACATATCTTTATCAATATAATCGTCAGAATCAACAAATCCTATATACCTGCCAGTGGCAATTTTTAAACCTTTATTTCTTGCATCAGATAGACCTCCATTTTTTTTATGAATTACTTTAATTCTCTTGTCTTTTTGTGCATAAGTATCACATATTTTTCCACTTTCATCTATCGAGCCATCGTCTACCAAAATTATTTCCAGATTTGTATATGTCTGATTTATTACACTTTCCATGCATCTTGGTAGATAGTGAGCTACGTTATAAACGGGTATTATTATGCTTATTTTTTCTTTCATAAGGTAAATTTATATAATTTCAAACCTTTAAGAAATGATTTTACTATAAGTAATTTTTATTTGAAAATAGAAAATGATAGTCTGGTGTTTATGTTAACCTAAAAATAGACCATATTTCATTTAAAAACTGTACTACTACAAACTAGCATAAAAAATATTGATTTTATGTTCTTTAAATCAATAATTTATTTTAACACATCAATCACTTTTATACTTTTATCACTGGGGAACCAGGATAAGACAGTATCTCTTGATATGTCCATTCCTTTTGCATTTTTCCAGGCATTGCCGGAGGCACCTTTAAAGTGTCTTATTAATGTATGGTAGTCTTTAACTGCAACAACAGGATAATTATTTTCTAACATCTGTGCCTGTAACTTTGTCAAACTCCACCACCATTCAAAATTTTCGTCAAGTTTAAATTGCATATATATATCTTTCTGGATTAAAAAGCAAAAACCATCAGCCCGCAGAGGTGGCTTCAGACAGACACCTAAAGATGCGGCACCTTCTCCGTTCCATAAAGCAGATATTAGCTTATCCAGCCATGCACCATCTAGAATTTCAATATCAGAGTTTAAAAGTAGGATGTACCTGGAACTGCTTGAACACAATTCTGAACCTATATTATTCCCTCT
>JAQVHC010000042.1 GCA_028696435.1 Actinomycetota bacterium
CTTATACTATATCAATAAATATGTTAAAATTACTCAAAGATAAGATAGAGAAATCTAAAGTAACCATGAGAAAATTAAGTTATTTAAAAATTTTAGCAGTTTTTATTTTATCTATTCTTATAATTCCATTATTAACTTCCTGTGACCAGACTTTGATAGATATCTATACACAGATAAACCCTGATTATTCCGGAACAAGGACAATTGACATAGCTGTAAAAACAGAATATCTGCAGAAGAGTGAAATTATTCAGGGTAAGGACCAGTCTCTTTATGAGAGGATATTCGAGGAGCTTCCGGAAGGGGAGAAGAAATCATTTGATGAAGACGAATATACTCATTTTACCTCTACCATTGAATTTGAAGATATAAATTTTCTCCAGCATATTTCCATAGATAATTTTTCTGAAACTCCACCGGAAAGATTTTATGCTAAGTTAGAAAAAGCTGACTATTTTTTCTACAGCGAATATTTCTTTGAAGACTACATAGACATGAAAATAGACGACATACTCCTTTCTTCTTCGGATACAAATTCAGATTATAACCGCCTTAACGATCTCTTAAAAGCCGACATCAATATTTTTAATATAACCTATCAGATAAAATTCCCGGTAAAAATAACAAAACATAATGCAGATTTAATAGGAGATAATAATATAGCAATATGGAATATTAAATATGGTGAAGAAAGAAATATATACATCGAAGGGAAGAAGACCAAATTTTTAACTTATTTTTTAATTGTTATTTTAGGTATCACAGTCTTATTTATTCTCTTTATAATTATTATAATAATTTTTAACTCGAGAAGAGACAGGAGACGCCGTTCTCGTTCTGGAAGTAAGCCCCTCTATTCTTACGATAATTATTTTAAGAGGGACAGATATTTTAGTAATGATGACTAATATGAAAAACTACACTCAAAATACATTTCAAAACAAAGAACAAAACATACACAGGTTATCCACTCCACTTACTGAAGAAAAAATTAAAAATTTAAAAGCAGGTGATACTGTTTATCTGAGTGGCACTATAATAAGCGCAAGAGATGCAGCTCATAAGAGAATTGTAGAAAGTATTATCTCTGGTAAAAAACTACCCGTTAACCTGAAAAATAGTACTATATTTTATGCAGGTCCTTCCCCAACTCCACCGGGTAAAAAAAGCGGGAGCATAGGACCCACTACAGCAAGCAGAATGGATAGCCTGACTGAACCACTTTTAAAAGAGGGTCTTAAAGCCATGATCGGAAAAGGTAGAAGAAGTAAGGAAGTGGTTGACCTTTTGAAAAAATATAAGGCTGTTTATCTGGTAGCTGTAGGTGGCATTTCAGCATATCTTTCAACAAAAGTAAAAAGCATAAAGACTATTGCATATGACGACCTCGGGCCAGAGGCTATTTATGAGATTGAAATAGAAAATTTCCCTTTATTTGTAGCTTATGATATTTACGGCGGAGATATTTTTGAATCAGCCCTTCTTGTAGAATGACATCCGAAAAAAACTGCCAGTGGAAGGGAAGCAATGTGGCAGGGCGCATGTTCTATATTACAGGCAAGAGCAGTTGTTCTCCCTCCCAGACCCTGTGGTCCAATTCCTGTTTTATTAACCTCATTTAATATTTTTTCTTCCAGTCTTTTATATCTGTTGTCAGAGTTTCTGACCTCAAGATTCCTGAAACTCGCTATCCTTGCCAGGCGGGTGACTTCGGAAGACGAACCACCAATTCCAACACCTATTATTACCGGAGGACAGCTCTTTGTAACATTCTTTTTAACCTCATCTAAAATAAGCGCAATTATATCATCTTCACTGGCTGACGGTTCGAGCATATAAAGAAAAGAACAATTTTCACTTCCTCCACCCTTCAGGCATACTTTTAGATGAAGATACGAATCCTGCGTAAAACCTGTATGGATTATTGCGGGAATATTGCCGGATGTATTTTTTCTCTCATAAAGAGGGTCGGATACAACTGACTTACGCAGGTAATTATTGTTATAAGTTTCCGCCACTGTTTGATTTAATAAATCACTCAGGTTGCCACTTTCTTCAATACAGATATCTCTCCCTATATCCAAATCAATATATACCAGTCCACAATCCTGGCAGAGAGGCAGTTTCTGCTTACTGGCAATTTCAGCATTTTCTAAAATAAGCTCCAGAATTTCCCTTGCCCTGCAACTTTTTTCTTCTCTGGCAGCATTCCTTATTGCTTCTGTTACATCCTCAGGAAGATTAAAATTTGCTTTAATCAGAAGTTTTCTTACTTCCTCTGTTATTGTTGTAATTTTTATACTTTTCATCTTTTCCGGGACAGTCGGGATTTATGCATAAATCCCAGGGTTTTCTCCCTTTATTGATAACTTTAATGATAGGATAGCCACAGTTTTTGCATTCTTCCTGTGTTGTAACCAGCAAACCTTTTTGTGGAATAGGAAATGTAGTTCTACATTCAGGATATGCATCACAGCCTATAAACCTTTTCTTTGTTTTTCTTGAAGTTCTTACAATCAGATTGCCGCTACAATTTTCAGCAGGGCATTTACCAACAACTAAATCTTCTTTTATCCCTTTTCTTATTTCCCTGGATATTTCATCCTTTTCATTTTGAAGATTGGTCATAACTTCCTTTAGCATTTTTCTGGATCTGTCCACAACATCTTCTTTTGCTTCATCTCCACTCACAATACCATCCATATACATCTCAAGTTCTGAAGTCATGTCCGGAGACGTTATTTTTTCAGCATGTTTTTTGAGCATTTTTACAACAGCAATAGCTTTTTCAGAAGGTTTGAGAGGATTTCCACTTACGTAACCCCTCTGTATTAAATTCTGAATTATTGTGTGTCGCGTTGCTTTTGTTCCGAGTCCAAGTTCTTCCATTTTTTCAACAAGTTTCCCCTGCGTATATCTGGAAGGCGGTTTTGTTTCTTTATCCAGGAGGTTCTTTGATATAACTTCAACAATCTGATTCTCTTTGAGCTGCGGAATGTATACATCTTTATATTTGTAATACGGATAAAATTCAATCCAGTTTGCTTCTACAATATTTGAACCACTGGCAACAAATGGCTCTCCGTTTATATTAATACTTGCATTAACATTCTTTACTTTTGCTGGTGGCAGCAGAGTACATATAAATCTTCTTACAATCATATCATAGAGTTTCCACTCGTCAGCTGTAAGATTATTTTTTTCTGCCAGCGAAGTGGGGTGAATTGGAGGGTGGTCTGTAGATCTTTTTTTACCACGGGTTGCCACTATATTTTTTTGAGCCAGCACTTTTTGAGACATTTTACTATACTCATCAGAAGCACCAAGAATCTTTACGATTTCTTCTAAATTAATGGAAGAAGGATAAACAGTATTGTCAGTTCGCGGGTAGCTTATATAACCGTTCATATAAAGATTTTCAGCAATGTTTACAGTCTTTGAAGCGGTAAAGCCTATAGAGTTCCCGCTTACTATAAGTGCTGTTGTGTTTAAAGGTGTGGGAGGTTTTATATCTTTAATATCTTCAGTTATTTTAAGTACAGTCCCTTTATCTCCAAGCTTCTTAAATACAGCCTCTGCATCTTCCTTCTTTAAGAATCTTTTTGTCTTATGGCTGGCTTCAAACTCCTCTCCTGATTCAGTTCTAAGTTTTACATTTATAACCCAGTAAGGAGTGGGGATAAATGATTTTATCTCCAGTTCTCTATCAACAATAAGAGTAAGTGTTGGCGTCTGTACTCTCCCAGCAGATAAAAATTTATCTTTAATCTGATATGTAGAAAGAGATATAAAACGGGTAAGCGTAGCACCCCATATCAGATCTATATCCTGTCTTGCTCTTCCCGCAAAAGCGAGGTTTAAATCAATCCTACCTGTCTTTGAGAATGCCTGATTTATGTCTTTTGGTGTAATTGCAGAAAATTTTGCTCTTTTTGCAGGAGCAATAGCATTAACTTCCTTAACCATCTGCATAGCGTCGTATCCAATGAGTTCGCCTTCTCTATCATAATCTGTAGCTATTATAATCTCATCAGCGCTTCCTGAAACTTTTTTGAGTGCCTGGATTATTTTTTTCTGGATAGGAACTTTTTCTATCTCAGCATCAATAAGCTCCATGGGGTCAACTTTGAACCAGTTTGCATATTCTTCCGGGTAATCCACTTTCAGTATATGTCCCTTAAGCCCTATTACCTTATAATCCTCACCATTAAGATTAAAATGGTAAACAGGAACTCCGTATACTTTTTCCTCGCTTACCCCATCACCGGCAAGTATGGATGCGATTCTTCTTGCAGCTATTTCCTTTTCGCTTATTATCAGTTTCAATTCAATATCACCGTAGAATAATAATTCTTTTTAAATAATAAAGCTTCTTAAATTTCAATGCTTCTTAAATTTTAATTAAATTGAGCTGGATTTGAAATAATAACATTAAAAGAAAAATAAATAAATCCTGTCTTTAGTAATAACTTCAGTTTTAGAACCTTAGTTTTGGAGAGTTACTTCATTGAGTTAGAAGTATATCTTTAATACATGTTAAAATAAAGTATCTGTTTTAATTTTATAAATGTTGTTTTAAAATAACAAAGACAAAAGCTTCATCTGAACAGGTGAAAACTATTTAGAAAAAGCTATTAGTCCAGAGGAACCACCTAACAGGAAAAGTTATAGTTTTACATTATATAGCTGTTGTGTTATTTAGCTTTGTAACCGGATTTCGAGAAAGTTATTAGTTAGAATTATGAGTCAGAATATAGAAATATTAAATAGTATAATTAGACTTAAACACGAAAAAGATGCAATAATTCTTGCCCACAATTACCAGATTGGCGAAGTTCAGGATATTGCAGATTTAACCGGAGATTCTTTCCAGTTAAGTGTTGAGGCATCCAGGACCAGGAAAAAAATTATAATATTCTGTGGTGTCCATTTTATGGCAGAAACAGCAAAAATATTATCTCCTGAGAAAAAAGTTATCCTTCCTGACATAAACAGCGGGTGTCCAATGGCCGACATGATAAGCGCTGGACAGCTTAAAAAACTAAAAGAAAAGCATCCTGATGCAGTAGTCGTCTGCTATGTTAATTCATCTGCCAGAGTAAAGGCTTTAAGTGATATCTGTTGCACATCTTCTAATGCAGTAAATGTAGTAAAATCAATTCCAAAAAATAAAAAAATAATATTTATCCCTGATAAATATCTTGGAGGTTATGTACAGAAACAGACAGGCAGGGAGCTTATTTTATGGGATGGATATTGCCCGATCCATGCTACTATTGATGTGAATGATATCCTCAGACTTAAAAACGAGCATCCTACCGCTGAGGTTTTAGTGCATCCGGAATGCCCCCCAGATGTAATAGATATCGCCGATGAGGTAACTTCTACAGGTGGAATGTTGAAATATGTTAAAAAAAGTCAAAAAAAGAATTTTATAATAGGAACAGAAATTGGAATAATCCATAGATTAAAAAAAGAAAATCCGAACAAAAATTTTTATTCTGCTGCCAGTAATGCTATATGCCCGGATATGAAGCTTATAAATCTGGAAAAAATATTCCTGTCGCTGGAGGATGAAAAATATGAAATAAAGTTGCAGTATGACATCATCACAAAAGCAAAGTCAGCCATTGATAGAATGATATCTATAAAATAAGTTATGTTGCAAGAATATCTAATAAACCCATCATTTACACAGAAAGTTCACAAATACACTGATTGCATCATTGTGGGTAGTGGTATTGCCGGACTTTCTACTGCAATAAGATTAGCAGAAAACTCTAATATAAAGGTAAAAGTTTTCACCAAAAGTTCTCTTTCGGAATCTACTACGTGGTATGCACAGGGCGGCATTGCTGCTGCCATTAAAAAGCCGGACAGCTGGGAATCCCATTATAAGGATACTATAACTGCAGGACAGGGTTTATGTGACCCTAAAGCTGTAGAAATTCTGACTAAAACAGCTCCGGAGATGATTGAAAACCTTATAGAAATAGGTACCAATTTTGATATTTCAGAAGGTGAAATAAGCCTTACTATCGAAGGTGGACACAGCTTCCCGAGAGTTCTTCATGCAGGGGGAGATGCTACTGGAGAAGAACTTGAGAAAAAACTTCTTTCTTATTCAAAGAGCATGGGGAGAATAAAATTCTTCCCCGATCACTTTGTCCTGGATGTTCTCGTTTATAAAAATAGCTGTGCCGGGATTATTGTTATGGACATAAAAACCCGCAGGATTGAAATATACCCATCTTCAAACATAGTGATTGCAACGGGTGGAATCGGGCAGATTTATGATTTATCTACCAACCCCCCTATCTCTACCGGAGACGGAATTGCCATGGCCTATAGAGCTGGAGCCAGTATTATGGATATAGAATTTATACAGTTCCACCCGACAGTGTTTAAAACTAAAGACTCCAGACTTTTTTTAATAAGCGAAGCTCTTAGAGGAGAAGGCGCATATCTTCGGGACCCCGGTGGTAATAGATTTATGGTAGGAAAACATCCAATGGCAGAACTTGCACCCAGAGATGTAGTTGTAAAAGAAATAATGAGAGTAATGGATGAATTTGGCACTGATTTTGTTTATCTCGATGCAACACATATACCGGAAAGCTACCTTAAAGTACGCTTTCCAAATATTGTTTCAAAACTTAAAGAAAATGGCCTTGATTTAAAAAAAGATTTAATTAAAGTGTCACCAGCAGAGCATTACCTTAATGGGGGAATAAAAACTGATTATAACGGTAGAGCCAATATAAAAGGGCTATACAGTTGTGGTGAGTCAGCTGCAACAGGAGTGCATGGTGCAAACAGACTTGGCAGTAATTCTCTTATGGAAGGACTTGTATATGGCTGGAAAATTTACAATGATATACTAAAAAATATCGGTAAAAAGAGACCTGAAAGTGAAATTAAAGCAATTGAAGGAACTGGAAAAATTCTGGAAAAATCTAAAACAAAAAAAATAAAAGTTAAAAAATCATGTGGCACTCCTGCCAACATAAAAAACCTTATCCGTGAATTAAAAACTACTATGACAAAAAAAGCAGGAATATTTAGAGATGCAAAAAGATTAAAAGAGGCAGAGGAGTTTGTTAATTTTCACATAAATTGTGATTACTTATACAATACAAAGGATTTAGAAACACTGGAGTTCGTAAACATGCTAACTGTAGCCAGCCTCATAATAAAAGCAGCCAGCCTGAGAGAAGAGAGTAGAGGAACACACCAGAGAAATGACTTTCCGCAAAAAGATGACAAAAACTGGAAAAAGCATATAATACTCAAAAAAAATAAAGTATATTTTAAAAATGTTTAAAATATAAATGCATAAAATGCCCTGAAATATAAAAGGAAAATAAATAATGGAAAATAAGATTTTAAAAAACGATGTTATAGATATAATACGCATGGCTATCTTTGAGGATTTAAGTGATGCCGGGGATATTACTTCCCGGTATCTTATCCCTCCGGATAAAAAATCATTTTCATATATTATATGTAAAGAAAAAAAAGGCGCTATTCTGAGCGGTCTCGATATAGCAGTTTTTACCTTTGAGGAAATTGACAGCAGAATAAAAGTTGAGAGATTTAAAAAAGACGGAGATAGACTGGAATATGAGGATAGAATCTGTAACATAAGCGGACCTGCGCTGTCCATTTTAAAAGCAGAGAGAACCTGTCTTAATTTTATCCAGCATATGTCTGGAATTGCTACTCTTACATCTGAATTTGTAAAGATTGCTGAACCATACGGTGTAAAAATTAAAGATACAAGAAAAACAACACCAGCTCTGCGTAAAATTGAAAAATATGCGGTGCTATGCGGAGGGGGATACAATCATCGTTTCGGCCTTTTTGATGGGATACTTATAAAAGATAACCACATAGCTGCTGCTGGAGGGATTTTAAAAGCTGTAGAAAAAATCAGGGCAGCCATATCTACCATATTTCCTGACTTAAAAATCGAAGTAGAGGTAAGAGACCTTAACCAGCTTGATGAGGCTCTTAAAGCCAGAGCAGATATTATAATGCTTGATAATATGAATACCAGAGAAATAGCAGAAGCTGTTAAGATGATAAGAGAAAGAAGAGGAAATCTATGCGAGATTGAAGCTTCAGGAAATATCACCTTAAAAAATCTCAGTCGGATTTGTAAAACAGGTGTTGATACAATATCGGTAGGAGCAATTACCCATTCCGCGCCTGCAGTTGATTTCTCTATGGAATTTGAATATTAAATTAACAGCCGGAAATATTAATTTCAATAAAAATACTATTTTTTAAAAAATAAAACCTTTTAAGTGTTGTAATTAAAATAAATAGCTTTATAATTATGTGGCACTTTGTTTATGGTATTTAGCTAATAAGATATAGTGTTATTTAGAAATATATAGAGGCTAGAGGTTAAACTTTGGATAAAACACCCGGTCAACGGCAAAGATTATTAATTAATTTACCTTTTTTAAAAATAGAGGTAAGTAAAAAGCGTACAGGCCTTTATTTTTACTGATATATAAAGTTTTTTTATAACCTCCATTTTTAAAAAGGTACAATGGAGGTTATAATGCACAGAAAATCACTTCATAGTTTCATAAATAAAAATAGAATAATCCTTATTTATAGCTTTTGTAAGGAAATTACTGCTAAAAAAATTATAGAGCATTATTTTTCCCCGACTTGCTTAAGATCATCAGGTCCGGGCAATTTAAAAGAAGAAATATCCCTGTCCCCGGGTACTCCTAAATTTAAATTCAATTATTTATTAACATACCTTTTAATATAGAGAGGAGCGTGAAATGTTAAGTTATCAGGAATATGAAACAGTTGAAAAAATCAATAAACTGATTGAAAAAAAAGAGTGGAAAGAAATAAAAAAAGAACTTGATCAGCTCCCCTCCTCAGATATCGCATATATCTTAGAAAACTCAGACAGCGAAACAAAACTATTACTATTCCGCCTGCTTCCAAATGAAAAAGCAGCAAAAGTTTTTTCCGAGCTTGAACCGGATGAGCAAGAATCAATTTTAAGAAATATAGGAAACAAAAAAGTAAAGCAGCTTATTCTTGAGCTTCCGCCAGATGATAGAACTGAAATTTTTGGTGACCTTCCCGGGAATATTACCCAGAAGTTATTAAATATACTTCCCCCCGTAGAGCGAAGGGAAGCTCTTGCTCTTCTATGTTATCCTGAGGGAAGTGTCGGAAGAATAATGACACCAGAATATATAGCTGTTAAGAAAGACTGGACAATAGAAAAAGCTCTGAATCACATAAGGGAACGCGGTAAAGATGCTGAAACTGTAAATGTAATTTATGTCGTAGATAACAAATGGCATTTGATTGACAGCCTGCCAATCAGAAAATTTATCCTGGCTGCTCCACAGGATAAGGTTAGTTCGATTATGGATTACAAATTTATTTCCATATCTCCGTATGAGGATCAGGAAGAAGCAGTAAAAATAATAAAAAAATATAATCTGGTTGCGCTGCCTGTAGTGGATAGAGAAGGCGTGCTTCTGGGGATCGTAACAATTGATGATATACTGGACGTTCTTGAAGAAGAAACAACAGAAGACTTCCATAAAGGTGCTGCCGTTTCCCCGATTGGTATAAGTTATACTACTGCATCACCGTGGATACTCTACAAAAAAAGGATTCTCTGGCTTACAGTACTCTTGTTTGCAGGGTTTATATCTTCTACAATAATGTCCCATTTTCAGGTAGCTCTTGAATCAGTCATTGCTCTTGCTTTCTTTATACCGGTCCTTATAGATACAGGTGGTAATACATCAACACAATCTGCAACTCTTATTATTCGTGCAATAGCAACAGGTGACCTTACTCTTCGAAAGTGGTTTTCAGTAGTAAAAAAGGAGTTATTGACAGGCTTTCTCCTTGGTTTATCCATGGGCATAATATTCTTTTTAAGATGCATTATACTAAACGAAGGTATTCAGATGGCATTAACGCTCGGAATTTCAACCTTCAGCATAATAGTAATTTCAAACCTTATAGGCGCACTGCTCCCGATTATTCTTACAAAATTAAGGCTGGACCCTGCAATTATAAGCAGCCCGCTTCTGACCACAATAATCGACGCTATAGGGCTATTGATTTATTTTTATGTTGCACACATTATTTTTAAATTATAATAAAAAACTACAGCAAACTACCAGTACTGCAGAAAAGCTACTGGTAACCATCTTACTTCAGGTATATTAAATTTGAACTTTTATAGACTCTTTTAGGGATCTATTTATCGCCTCCAAAATCTGGATATCAAGAAGCGCTCTTTCTGACGTGTAGTATGGTTTTGATTTATTTTCAAGGCAATCGACAAAATCTTTCCACATTTCATAATAAGGGTCAATTTCACTTGCTTCTATCTCTTCTGCAATCCCGTTATTTTCCTCAACTGTAATTTTTGAGCCTTCATCATAGAATGCAAGACCATCTGTACCCCTTACAATAAAGTAATTTCTATTTCCGTTTAGATAATATG
>JAQVHC010000043.1 GCA_028696435.1 Actinomycetota bacterium
ATCTCCAGGATTTCAGTTTTATAACTGTATGTTTCGTTATCGGATATATAAACAACCTCACCAGCCCTGCTTCTCAGTACATTTTTAAGATGATTCAAATCCTCGCCATCTATTTTTATTTTATCTCTCTCAATATTATTACTATCAGTAAAAAAATATGGATAACTCATTATTAAACTTTCCTGCTCCTGGTTATCAGATTATTATTTTATATAACTACCCTGTAATAATTACAGGGTAATAATTACTGGTCAACAATTATCTCCTGAAGATCCCGTAGTAATAACTATCCGGTAATAACTATCAATTATCCGGTAGCAATACCGGACAATAATTTCCGCAGCCTTATAATTATAAATCAAATAACAGGATTAATATAATAATATAAATAACATAATGCATTTAGCGTTTAGCGGACTATTAGCACAATTTTATAAGTAATATATAGTAAATGATAATTGATAAATGATAAACACTAAATGATTAAGGTCCAGCGAGTAATAATTGAGGTGAATAGTTAAAGATATTTTATTTCTTTTTAAAAATTTTCTCTTTTAAAAAACCTCTAACTTTATTTTATTTCTTAAAAGCATCTTTTATTTTAGAGAAGGTTCTGCTTTTCCCATTGCCTGTTTCTTCTCCTCTGCCACTCGCATATTTTTTTAAAAGATCTATCTCATCATCACTTACTTTTGTGGGAATTTTAACATTTATATTTATTATATGGTCACCCCTTCTGTAGCCATTGAGATCGACTATTCCCATTGACTTGAGGATAATTTTTTCTCCAGGTTGTGTTCCCGGCTTTATATCTATCTCTTCTACACCGTCAAGAGTCTCTACAGCAACCCTGCACCCAAGAGCTGCCTGTGCAAATGATATATCAACAGTGGAGATTATATCATTCCCGCTTCTTTTAAATCCGGGGTGGGGTTTTACTCTTACCGTCACATAAAGATCTCCATTCATAGAATTCCTACCAGCTGAATTTCCTTTCCCGGGCAGTCTTATCTTATCCCCATCCTGTATTCCTGCAGGAATATCTACTTTTATTTTTTTCTTCCTGTAAATATAACCTTTCCCTCCACATTCAGGACATGGGTCTTTTATTACTTCACCCGCACCCCCACATGTGCCACAGGTAGTCGTTGTTACAACATTACCAAGAAAAGACTGCCTTGAAATTCTAACTCTTCCGGTCCCTCCACATTCAGGACACGTAATAATTCCATTCTTAGAGGCGCTGCCCCTACCGTCACAGAATTCACAGATATCATCAACTTTATATTCAATTTCCTTCTTAACTCCATATGCAGACTCTTTAAAATCTATCTCTACCTTAACATCAATATCGGAGCCTCTTCTCATATGTCTGGTTCTATCCCTGCCTGAAAAAGAGGTCCCGAATCCGGTACCAAAAAATGTGTCGAATATATCACCAAACCCGAACTCCGAAAACACACTTCCAAAATCAAAGTCATCAAACAGACTTCCATTAAATCCATACCGGTCATACTGTCTTCTTTTTTCCTCATTGCTGAGCACAGCATAAGCTTCAGAAATTTCTTTAAATTTTTCCTCGGCTTCGGGATTACCGTTATTTACATCAGGGTGATACTTGCGCGCAAGTTTCCTGTACTCTCTCTTTATATCCTCAACAGTACAATTCCTGGATAGTCCCAGAACCTCGTAATAGTCTCTTTTATTTGCCACGGTTTAAAATCACCTCAAATTAAATCTAAATAAAATTAGTCAGCAAATTAGCCAGCCAATAGTTTATCAAATATTTTAGCGGAGAAATAATAACATATTTCAAAACTTTTTCCTAAGATTCCATTTCTCGATTATACACTTTTGGTTTAAAAAGTTAAGCTCTGGAATTGAAAATTTCTGTAAGGTTTCTGCTGAAAATATTAAGACTTCTTATAACACGACCATAGTCCATCCTTTTGGGACCAAGGACACCAATTGCTCCTGCCTGACCACCATAAATTTTATACTTTGAAGCTATAAGACTAAGGTCTTCAATGCCTTCCTCAAACAATTCCGAACCGATCCTTATCATAAAATCACTATCATCAGAAAAATCCTGTAATAGCCTAATAAGTAAATACTCATTCTCTACAACACGAAGAATATTTTGAATTTTTTTCAGGTCTATAAAGTCAGGTTGCTGCAATATGACTGACGTGCCATGAATAAAAATCCTATTATAATGATAGTTCTCACTAACACATTCTTTTATCATGTCCATAACTTTATTTATAAGAAGTATGAGATTTGAATCACTATTCTGAACTTTTATATCTTCTATAGTAGCGTCGACAATACTTTTATCCCTTAACTGTAAGTTAATAATATTTGCCACTGCCTGCAGGTCAAGCTCGGTATATTTCCCTTCCAGAACAGCACTTCTTTTGTAAACCCTGCCGGTATCTGTAATAAGAACCATTAATATACTTTCACTTTTAAACTTTAAAAGTTCTATATGCTTGAACTTACTCTGTTGAATAGCAGGACTTGCAACCATTGAAAGATAGTTAGTAAATTTTGCAAGCATTTCAGCTGACCGCTGCAATATTGTCTCAATTTCCATATTCTTATCTATCACTTTATCAAGAATATTAACCTTTTTATCATAAATATCAGTCCCGGGTGCGCTCAGTTCCCCTTTAATAACATTATCTACATAAAACCTGTAACCCTTATCAGTCGGGATCCTTCCCGCTGATGTATGCGGGTGGGTAAGATAACCCAGTAACTCCAGCTCTGCCATTTCCTTTCTTATAGTTGCCGGGCTGAGACCAAACTCTGAATCCTGTGCTATTTCTTTAGAAGAAATGGGTTCACCTTTTTCAATAAATCTATCCACTACTTCTTTTAAGATATTAATCTTTCTTTCAGTAAATTTCATATAAAATCACTACCCTTATATACATGTCTTTCCTGTATATCCGTTATTTCCATATACAGAATATACGATTTATTTTAGCCTGAACAATCATTTTAAATATCGGCTGCATCATCTTTTAACATTATACTATATTATTACTATTATAATATTAACATCAAAATAGCCTTGATGATAACTCTAAGCTATATTATTATACTACTATTTTTTATATATCCTCATATTTATATGCCCCTGTATGCCTTTTTACCATTTTTACTATTATATTATTATACTATTATAACCCTTTCTGTATTCCGCATGTGATTTTTACTAACTTTTTCAGTCAGCCCTGGCCTCTTTTACAGGAACATTTAATTTACCATTGTTAATATTAAATTTTTATGATAGCATTTATCACGCTTTGCAATTTTTAATTACTATTTTATTACTGTAATTATTATATTGCTTATATTATAAAAAATATTCTTTGAAAATTAAATATTTACAAATACTTAGGGGAGCTTCTAAAAGCTGAGAGGATAGCCTTAAATACAAAACTGGTTATCGACCCTTAAACCTGACCTGGGTAATGCCAGCGGAGGAAAAGTAGAAGCATAAAAACTACTAATCAACGGTCAGGTTAGTAGTTTTTTTATTTCTGGAATCAGGATTTTTGCTATATAACTTTTATTTTGTAACTTTTTTACCAAAAACTTTTAGATTCTCAGACACCATGCCCTGGCAGGGATACAGAGTGGGAGACATACCACCAATAAATAAATTTGTAAGTGGTATATCAAGACCACTTACTATTGGGTTTAAAACTTAAGTTTTCAAAGAACAAAGGATACCAAAAATGTTAACCTGACCTGTTAACAATACATATTAATTTATTTATATTAATATATTTAAAATAAATTGAGCATAAAAGTGATGATAGAAAGGATAGTCACATATTATGGGTATAATAGAAAATTTGCAAAAAATAATAGATGGGAAGCCCCTTATACATCATATTACTAACTGGGTAACTATTTATGATTGCGCAAATGTAGTAAGGGCTACAGGGGGGCTACCCGTAATGGCACATGCACCGGAAGAGGTTGAGCAGATGACCTCCATTTCCGGGGCCCTGGTTTTAAATATTGGAACTCTTACTGTAAGCCTCGTAAAATCAATGATTCTTGCGGGCAAAAAAGCAAATGAAAAAAATATACCCGTGGTTCTTGATGTTGTGGGTGCTGGTGCTACAGATCTACGAACAGATAAAGCAAATGAAATTTTAAATAAGGTAAGTGTTTCTATTTTAAAAGGAAATTCTTCTGAAATTGGAACAATTGCGGGTGTGAAAGCAGAAACCAGAGGTGTAGAAGCAATATCAGTAACAGGTGATCCCATAGAAATAGCAAAAAAACTGGCGCTTGAAAAAAATCTAACTGTGGTTATAACAGGAAAAGAAGATATTATATCAAATGGTAAAGATGTTTATATCTGTAAAAATGGCCATCCTATGATGGGCTGCTTTGTTGGCTCCGGATGCATGGCTTCATCAGTAATAGGAACATTTGCTGCCGTCGAAAAAGATTATGCGATTGCTTCTGCAAACGCTCTTTCCCTTTTTGGCATAGCCGGTGAACTTGCAGCAAAGACTGCTAAAGGTCCAGCCTCGTATAAAACCAACCTGGTGGATGAAATCTTCAATATTAATGAAAGTAAAATCAGGAAAATGACCAGGTTGGAAAAGATAGTGTGAGATAGAGTTAGAGCAGACAGACAAATAAATAGATAAATAAAATAGATAGAGAGATAGGTAGAAGAGAGATAGGTAGTTAAACAAGATAAGTAAGGAAAAGATATTCATATTAATAGAAATATTAATATGAATATTAAAATAGAATTAGGAAAAATAGGATGAAAATAAGAGAAGAACTTAAAAATATAGACCTTTATTTTATAACTGATTCAGAATTAACTAAAAAAAATGTTATTGAAGATGTAAAGGCAGCTTTAAAGGCAGGGGTAAAGATAATTCAGTACAGGGAAAAGGGGGGAAATACAGCGGAAATGATAAAAGAAGCAGAAAAAATAGCAAAACTGTGCAAAGAAAATAATGCTTTACTCATAATAAACGACAGAGTTGACGTGGCTCTTGCAGTAGATGCTGACGGTGTTCATCTTGGCAACGAGGATATGCCCTACCGCATCGCCAGAAAAATACTCGGGCGTAATAAAATTATCGGACTAACAGTCCATAATATAAAAGAAGCCATAGAAGCTGAAAGAGCAGGTGCTGATTATGTGGGTTTGAGTCCTATATTTGAAACCCATACAAAGTCTGATGCAGGAATGCCGGCAGGCCTAAAGTTTATAGAAGAAGTTAAAGAAAAAATAAAGATACCCTTTGTGGCTATTGGCGGAATTAACGAGACAAATATAAAAGAGGTTATAAGGGCTGGCGCAAAATCTGCAGCCATCATTTCTGCTATTGTCACAAAGCCGGATGTTGAGAAAGAATGTAAAAAATTCAGAAAAATTATATCTGATAACTAGTTATATCTTAATTATCCTAAAACAAGATATTTATAATACGGTATAATAATATAGCGGAACAGTGATATTTTTAGAAGGAGAATAATAAATAAATGACACAATTAACTCAGGCATTAAGCGGAAAAATAAGCAGCCAGATGAAAATGGTGGCAGAACAGGAAAAGGTAAATACTGAATATATAAGAAAAAATACAGCAGAAGGGAGTATAGTCATACCCTATAATAAGAAACACCTTTCCCTTAAAACACCCTGCGCAATCGGAAAAGGGTTGAGAGTCAAAGTAAATGCAAATATCGGAACCTCCACCGAACATACCAGTCTCGATGAAGAATTAGAAAAATTGGATGCAGCTCTTGAAGCTAAAGCTGATACTATAATGGATTTAAGTACAGGTGGGGACCTTGATAAAATCAGGAGAACTATTATTAAAAACTCTCCTGTACCTGTCGGGACAGTACCCATTTATCAGGCAGCTATTGAAGCATCAAAAATGATGAAGGGCATTGTAAATATGAGCGAAAATCAACTTTTTGAGATAATTGAAAAACAGGCAGAAGATGGAGTTGATTTTATGACCGTGCATTGTGGCATAACTATGGAGTCTATTAAAAGATTAAAGAATCAGGGTAGAATCCTTGATGTTGTGAGCAGGGGTGGCGCTTTTCTGATTACATGGATATTATACAACAAAAAAGAAAACCCTCTTTATGAAAATTATGACAGGCTCTTAGAAATAGCCAGAAAATATGATGTGACACTTAGCCTTGGTGATGGGCTTAGACCTGGTTGTCTTGCTGACGCTACAGACCGCGGTCAGATACAGGAATTACTGATTTTAGGGGAACTTGTAAAAAGAGCCAGAAAAGAAGGAGTTCAGGTAATGATTGAGGGACCCGGCCACATGCCCATAGACCAGATCAAGGCAAATGTCACCCTTGAAAAGAAACTCTGCGATAATGCACCTTTTTATGTTCTTGGACCACTTGTTACCGATATAGCATCCGGATATGATCATATCGCCGGTGCAATAGGCGGAGCTATCGCGGGCTACTGCGGTGCTGATTACCTGTGCTACCTTACCCCATCCGAACACCTTAGACTCCCGACAGTAGAAGATGTAAGAGAGGGAGTGATTATTACAAGAATTGCTGCACATGCAGCGGATATTGCAGCAGGTAAAAAACACGCTATGGATAAGGATATAGAAATGGCAAAGGCAAGAAAAAAGCTGGACTGGGAAAAACAAATAAGCCTGTCCATAGATCCAGAAAAAGCAAGGCGGTTTAGAGAAGAAAGCAAAATAAGTGATGATAAATGCACAATGTGTGGGAAATACTGCGCCATTGATATAGTAAATAAATACCTTCGTGAAGATAATAATGCCGGAAAAAAGAAATAAGAGAAAGAAAAAGGTAAGATGGATATTTCTCAGATAGGTGGCGAGTTTGCACTGATAAAAAGACTCGCAAAGAAGCCTGTAGATAAAAATATAATTAAAGGAATAGGCGATGACGCTGCTGTTATAAAATTTAAAAGCACCTATCTTGCCTTTACTACAGATACTATGGTTGAGGGTGACCATTTCTCACTGGATTACTTTACTCCGCAGCAGGCTGGCAAAAAAGCAGTTGAAATTAATGTTTCCGATATAGGAGCTATGGGTGCAAAACCACTTTATTTCCTGGTTTCGCTAGTTCTTCCGGAAAAAATTGAAGTTGAAATTATTGAAAATATATATAAAGGGATGAGGGATGCCGGTAAAAAATACAACATCGAAATCATAGGTGGAGATATAACGCATGGCAGGCAGCTTGTTATAGATATATGTATGATTGGAGAAGCAAAAAAAGAAAACCTTAAATTTCGTTCATCGGCAAAGCCGGGAGACAGCATTTTTGTAAGCGGCGACCTTGGTTCCAGTATAGCAGGCCTGAATCTTTTTTTGAAAAATATAGAAGGATTTAAAGAGGTAAAAAAGAAACATCTTGAACCCGAGGCAAAATTTTATAAAATAGAACCCTTCTTAAAGTATATTAATGCAATGATAGATGTATCTGATGGTCTTGCTTCTGAAGTAAAAAGAATTTGTGAGCAGAGTGGAACCGGCGCCGTTATCTATGCTGATTCAATTCCAATAAAGCCAGAAACCAAAAAAGCAGCAGAAGTATGCGGAAATGATGCACTTGACTATGCACTATACGGCGGCGAGGATTTTGAACTCGTATATACAGTCTCAAAAGAAAACCTTGGTAAAGTAAAAGGTTACAGAGTAGGAGAAATTACACACAAAAAGGGCGTCGGAATCATAAAAGATGGTAAAGAAGAACCCGTTTTAAAACATGGATATGACCATTTTTTAAAATAAGTAAGTAAAGGATTTTCTAATTGTCTTTTTGCCTCCTGACATAAAATATAAACAATAATTAAAAATATAAATTTCTGCTATACAGGAGCTTATTGTATAATTTGTTGTATAATACTCCAGAATAATAAAATAAATTAAAGTCAATTATCATAAAGGGTGATTTAATGGATCCAAGAATAAAAAAACTTGCAGAAAATCTTGTAAATTATTCATGCAAAGTTAAAAATGCTGAAAAGGTCCTGATAGAATGTACTGGTAGTTCAGCAATTCCACTTGTAAAAGCTCTGATAAAAGAAACTTACAGAGCAGGGGGCGTTCCTTTCGTTAATTTCAAAGACCCACAGTGCGTAAGAGAACTTTTAAAAGACTGCACTATTTCCCAGCTTAGTTCAATGGCTGACTATGAGCTTGTAAGAATGAGGGAGATGAATGCTTATATCGGCATAGGGGCAAGCGATAATGTAAGTGAACTAAGTGATATTGTTACTGAAAAAATGAACATGTATATGAAATACTACAATGAAGTTATAAACGAAGTAAGAATAAATAACACTAAGTGGGTTGTTTTAAGATACCCAAATTATTCAATGGCACAACTGGCAAATACCAGCACCGAAGCTTTTGAAAATTTTTATTTTGATGTGTGTAATCTTGATTATGCTAAAATGTCAGAGTCTATGGATGAAATGGTTAAGCTAATGAATAAGACAGATAAAGTACACATAACAGGAAAAGATACTGATCTCACTTTTTCGATTAAAGACATACCGGCTGTAAAATGTGCAGGAGAAAATAATATACCGGATGGAGAGATTTTTACAGCACCGGTTAAAACCTCCGTAAACGGCAGAATAACTTTTAATTGTCCTTCTGTATATCATGGCTTTACATATGAAAATATTAGCCTCCTTTTTGAAAACGGAAAAATTATAGAAGCTTCCGCCAATGATAATGAAAGAATTAACAGAGTTCTTGACACAGATGAAGGAGCAAGATATGTTGGAGAGTTTTCACTCGGTGTAAATCCTTATATAGTAAAACCAATGAACGACACCCTTTTTGATGAAAAAATAATGGGAAGTTTTCATCTCACACCGGGGAAATGTTATAAGGAAGCTTCTAATGGCAACGACTCTGCAATACACTGGGATATGGTGTGCATTCAGACCCCTGAATACGGAGGTGGTGAAATTTATTTTGATAATGTGCTTATAAGAAAAGACGGTAGATTTGTACTTCCTGAACTTGAATGCCTGAATCCTGAAAATCTAAAATGAGACTGTGGCAATTAAAGTGCGTTACTCTATTATTAATCAAGAAATAAGAAATACTGAAATGCCGGGAACCACTTCGCAGGATAGGTAGCTGCCATTACGAGAAAGGCATTGAGATGTTGAGAATTACTCTACCTTTTTTATAGGAGCAAAACTGACAAGAAGGTGTTTTAAACCGGCACTTTCAAACATTACATCAATTTCACAGTCATCAGGTAATCTCTTTACCCTCAGGATTTCTCCCTGTCCCCAGTATTTATGTTCTATCACATCACCTTCACTGTAAATATACACATCACTGTAATCTTTTTTGTACTTCTTAGACCTGTCTCTTCTGCTCTGCTGCAATTCTGCCTTATTTTCATCTATTACGAGTTCGGGGCTTATTTCATTTACAAACCGTGAAACAGTCCTGTAGCCAGTGTCACCATAAATATTATGAAAAATGGAAGATGTCAGGAATACTTTTTCCATTGCTCTTGTAATTCCGACATAACAGAGCCTCCTTTCCTCTTCCAGCTCTTCAATACTATTCATGCTTCTTGAATGCGGGAAAATTCCTTCCTCCATCCCTATTATAAAAACAACAGGGAACTCCAGCCCTTTTGCATTATGGAGTGTCATAAGCACAAGCCCGTCGGTACTTTCATCGTAATTATCAATATCTGTTAGCAGGGATACTTCTTCCAGAAAACCATCCAGATTATATAAGCCATTTTCAGGACTATTTCCATCACGGGCTTCCCCGCTTTCACCAGAGGCTGCCTCTCTTTCACCACCCATACCAGTCACACCCATCGTACTTCTCTCAATCATTTTACCTGTCCCACTACCTGTCCTACCTGTCTCACTGGCTATACCAGCCTCATCTGCTATCCCTCCTGCACCTTTCTCATCATCCTCCGGTACGCCTATCTCACCTGTCATGCCTGTTGAACCCATAATACCCCCGCCAAAAGCAGATAAATCAGCCACCATACTGTTTAATCTAAAATTATCGTCATAT
>JAQVHC010000044.1 GCA_028696435.1 Actinomycetota bacterium
TTAATTTCTCAGAAATTTATTCTGGTTTCTCCGTGCCCTATCCAGTTCATTATATGTTCTTCGTTATATGTTCCGGTAACCATTTTAAAAAAGCTCTCTGGTATTTCTTTTTTTTATAAAAAATTATAAAATTCTGTAAAGGTCAATTATTCAAATGGAATAGATTTAAAGGAGGTTCTTCGCATAAAAGCCCTGGTCTATAATAAAATTAACAAAGAATTACTGGAAGAAACTTCCCCTGAAGATGTTATACCCTTTATTAAGGATTCAAAATACCTCATCTGGATTGACATTGAAAATCCCTGCAAGGAAAATATGCAATTTTTACAGGAGCAATTTAACTTTCACCCACTGGATATAGAAGACTGCCTCAGTATTATAGAGAGACCAAAACTTGATGAATACGATAACTATTTTTTCCTTGTTTTGCATATCCCTTACTTTATCAAGCAGACCGGCAAACTTGTGCCCTTCACAGTAAATATATTTACCGGGAATAACTTCCTTGTAACAGTTCATCGTGGTCTGTGCAAACCTACCCAGGAAGCCTTTAATTACGTGATAGAAAATAAACAAATACTCGACAAGGGCATGGGTTACCTTCTGCACAAAGTAATTGACACACTAATCGATTACAGCTTTCCTATACTCAATAAAATTTACAGAAACATACAGGATGTCGAAAGCACAATTTTTAAAAAGGCCAGCAGTGAAAATGTCAGAAACATTCTTCTTATCAGGACCAATATTCTGACATTTAGAAGCATCATTTTTCCCCAGATAAAACTTCTAAAAACACTTGAAATAAAAGATATGGAATTTTTAACAGAGGCTCTGGAAGTTTATTTTGGCGACCTTGTTGACCATGTAGAAAAAATCTGGGATGCTCTAGAAAATTACAAAGAAATTATAGAAGGAGTTCAAGATGCACACCAGTCGCTACTCTCAAACAAAATCAATAATATAATGCGAATACTTACTATTTTTAATGTGATTATTTTGCCGCTTACTCTTATAGCCGGGATTTACAGCATGAATGTTTCGCTCCCCCTGCAAAATTTCCCCTACATTTTTATTATAATCATGAGTTTAATGATTTTAATATCAATAGGGATGCTTATTTATTTTAGACACAGAGACTGGCTATAGATTAACCGGAGTTTTAATAACGTCCTCAAAAAAAACTTCGAAACGGTAATTTGTAAATTCCGGTATATATTCATCAAAAATTATCTTCAAACTAAACTTCTGCTCTTCATCTGGAATCATCTCTTCTCTTTGCAGATAACATTTCCTTATAAATACCACCCGCCCGCTACTATTATAAAAAGTACAAAAGAGCTTTAAATTCCTTATCTTTTCTGACCCCATATTAATTACTCTTCCTTCAATAACCAGACAGTCACCATCATCACCATAATAATACTTCTCTATCTTTACTACAGGGTTACCTTCAAATATCTCATTATAGTCTTTGTAATTTACCCCTATCTTCACCATGGACATATCTATATATTTTTCTTTTTCATCTATATAGTAGCAAAATGGCAGTCTATTTCCTGTCTTTACATAATTAGCAAATGCCGGTATTGTTCTGGATATAATTTTATCTCCTTTTTTATCATAGAAATCAAATGTTATTCCAATATCTGTTTTAATTCCCGGGGAAATGTTTTCCACTTCTCCCATTAATACAAGTTCCTCGTAAATATCCATATACAGATTACAGTTTTTTATTTTAATATCAGTTGTGTCCGTTCCCTCGAGTTTTATTTTTTCACAATCAAACAAATAAAGACTGCTTTCTCCTGTTACACCGCTGCTATTTGTGATTGTGGGTTCTGTGGATTTATCACCTCCTGGTATGCAGGATACCAGCATAAAAATGAGGGAAAAAATGATTATGATCAAAAAGACTTCTTTAAATAGCAAATATTTACACTTACTCAATTTAATTTTATTATTTTTATCAAGAATCCAGATTAACACTGATCGTCCTTCAACACGTGATTTTTTTCACCTGTAATTTTATTTTTTTCATCTACATATACTATTTTTGGACGATACTCCAGCGCTTCTTTATACTCTATATAAATAAAAGACAGGATGATGATTTTCTCTCCCCTTAATATTTTCCGCGCTGCAGCACCATTCATACAAATTTCACCACTGCCCCTCTCCCCTTCTATAGCATATGTTTCCAGCCTTTCACCACTATCAAGGCTCACCACCAGAACCTTTTCATAAGGCAGTATATTTGCGCGCTCCATTAAATTTTTATCTATACTTATACTGCCTGAGTAGTCAATTTCAGCAGCCGTTACTGTAGCCCTGTGAATTTTACTTTTTAATATGCAGACCAACATAACTTATTTAACACTCCCTGTTTGGTATTCGCTGTTATTTCTTTATAACCTTTTTCTTTTTTACCTTTTTAAATTGATCTTTTAAAAACTAAACCCTCTCAAACAATTTTTTAACATCTCTTCTTTTTATACCTGTGCTCTATACACCTCGCTGGCATATATCTATACCTTTATCATAATATTGTCAATAAGCCTTGTGCTGCCTATCCATGCTGCAACAGCTGCCAGTATTTCTCCATCTCCTTTTTTAATCCTTTTTTTCTCCTGAAGCGTGAGTGGATCTCTGAAATCAAAATAATCTACTTTTCTAACAAATTCGTTTCCTTTTAATTCTTCCATTACTCTTTTCTTTACTATTTCAAGATCATTCTCACCCCCGGCAATCATGTCTCTTGCAATATTCAAGCACCTGTATAGAACGATAGCATTTTCTCTTTCCTCCCTGGAAAGATACCTGTTCCTTGAACTCAAAGCAAGTCCGTCTTCTTCTCTTACTATTGGGCCGCTTTCAATTTCGATATCAAGATTCAAATCAGCTACCATCTTTTTTATTATCACCAACTGCTGATAATCTTTCTCTCCAAAATATGCTTTGTGAGCATTTATAATATTAAATAGTTTTAAAACAACTGTCGCCACTCCTGCAAAATGGCCAGGTCTATATTTCCCACACATAACGCTACTGAGTTCTTTTACCTCAACCGTAGTTTTATGATCCTGGCCATACATTTCCTTTACTGAAGGATTAAAAATATAATCAACTCCCTCTTTTTCTGCAAGGCTGGTGTCCCTTTTTATATCCCTGGGATATTTTTTAAAATCTTCATCAGGACCAAATTGCATCGGATTAACAAATATACTTATTGCCACTTTATCACAATCTCTTTTTGCCATCCTTATGAGGCTCAGGTGTCCCTCATGTAGAAATCCCATAGTGGGAACAAAACCTATTTTATTTCCCTGCTCCCGGAGTTTCTGCATAGTTGACCTGCATTTGTCTATTTTATCTATAGTTTCCACTGTTTAAAACTCTGTTTCTATTAATTAAAATTATTCGTAAGATTGTCTATAGCTTTCATTAGAATTTGAGAACCTGTCCTGCAAAATACCTCAGTATGAATGTTCCTCTGCTGGAAACTCCTTATTTTTAACTTCTTCTATATATTGCCTGAAGCATCTTTTAATCTCGTCCCCGATCTCTGAATATCTTTTAGAAAATTTTGGCGTAAAATCCCCGGAAAGCCCGAGCATATCATGGGCTACAAGTACCTGACCATCACAATAAACTCCCGCACCTATTCCTATTACAGGAATCCTTACCTCCTCTGTAATTCTTTTTGCAAGCAGTGCAGGAACTTTTTCCAGAACTATCGAAAATACTCCGGCTTCCTCAAGCCCTTTTGCATCTTCTACCATCTTTGAAGCCTGCTCTTCATTTCTACCCCTGACCCCGTAACCTCCAAACTGATGAATTGATTGTGGGGTCAGCCCAAGATGACCCATTACGGGAATTCCGGACTTGACTATATTATTTATAGTTTCGTAAATTTCTGTCCCTCCTTCAAGTTTCACGGCTTCGGCTTCTGCTTCCTTTAAAAATCTTCCAGCATTTCTGACCGCTTCTTCCGTGCTTGCCTGATAGGACATAAAGGGCATATCCCCGATTACCATAGCCCTTTTCACTCCCCTGCTAACAGCTTTGCAGTGATGTATCATTTCTTCCATGGTGACTGGTATCGTGTTTTTGTATCCCAGTAGAACATTTGCTACCGAGTCTCCAACAAGAATTACATCTATTCCGCACTCGTCCATCTGGGTTGCCATAAGATAGTCATAGGCAGTCAGCATCGCTATTTTTTCTCCCCTTGACTTCATTTCCATCAGCTCTTTTGTGGTTACCTTTTTAACAGTCATTTAATCACCCTCTTTTCCAATTCCTTCTATTCTTCAATCTATTTTTTAAGTATTCCCTCTAATTCTTCAAGTGTTTTTTTATTTATCCATTTATTCCTATAGGCTATTTTAGCAGTTTCCCTGCCCATTATTTTATATATCATTATATCCTCATCCGGAAAAAATTTTTTTAAGCTTTCCATGTGTTCTTTTATTGTTCCGGTATCTCCTCTTGCGATAGGACCTGTTAAAGATTTTTCTGTTCCCATTTTCTTTATATTATTCAGAGTACCCTCTGATAAACTCAATAATCCTTCTAGTGACTCTTCCGGGTTTATTCCTATTTTTTTATGTAATATTACAGCATAATTTAATAATGCCACTATATAATTTGATGCAATACAGGCTGCCGCATGGTAGAGAGGTTTTTTATCATCATCAACTTTTATTATTTTCCCTTCCAGGCATTTAACAATTTTTCTGGCTATCCTTTCCGATCTTTCTCCAGAATACGTCAGACCATAGACAGTGCCCGGTAGGGTCTTTACTGCCATATCAATTGATGCAAAAGATTTTAATGGGTGAATTGAGGCGGTCTCTGCGCCTGCGCGCCTGGCACTATCAAGAACATCCAGAGATTTGGAGCCGCTAAAATGAAATACGCAATATTTATTTTTATAGCCATCTTTTTTTTCTTTAAAATTTTTTCCATTGAATATTTCATCACAGACCATTTTTATAGCGTCATCAGGAGTGCAGATTAAAATACATTCTGCTGCCTGTGCTGCTTCTGTATTACTTTTTGTAAACAATATCCCGGCAGAATTTTCCCCGAGAAATTCTTTTGCTCTCTTAAGGGACTTGTCTGTTCTTGATGATATAGCTTTTATTTTTATACCGCTTAATTCTTTGCGGGATAAGGCATAGCCAAGAGTTGTTCCAAGCCTCCCTGCACCAATAATACATATGTTTATAGATGCTGTCTTACCCATTATAATTTTATTATTTATCTTAATTACTTATTTTAAAAGGCTATAGCTTATACTACATTTTATACAACTCTCATAGGCATAAGTAAATAAATAGGGTTGTCTTTTTTTTCTGGTTTTATTGTTATGGGTTTAAGAGGTTCATCTATTGACATTATTATCTTATCACAGTCCATTATATTTAATCCATCCATCAAAAACTCCGGGTTAAAAGATATTTCTATTCTCTCCCCTTCGTATGGAATCTCAAAATCTTCACTCGAACTACCTATTTCTCTTATACTCATAGAGACGCTTATTCTACCACTGTCTATTGTTAGTTTAACCGGAACGCTGTCCTGTGATATTGACGTAATTCTTCTTACAACATCAAGTATTTTATTTCTATCTATAGCTATTTCGTGTTTTAATCTATCTGGTAAAAGTTGTTTATAGTCAGGAAATTTTCCCGATAGAAGTCTTGTTACTATTACATCTTTCCCCTGTCCACTTTGTTCATTTTCTACCGGATAAAAACTTATCTGGTTCTCTTCAATATTTATATTAATATCGCTCCCCCTGTATTCACTTTTAGCTATACTGTCCAGTACTTTTGCTGGCACGGTGACTCCAATTGTTGACGATTTTTCTCCGATTTCGTTTTTAACAAGAGCAAGTCTATAGCTATCTGTTGCAACCATATTAAATACGCCATCCTCTATGTTAAAAAATATCCCCGTTAAAACCGTCCTGCTTTCATCTATTGACGCGGCTTTCTGAACCTTTAAAACAAGGTCTTTAAATTTATCTATATTTATTTTAATCTGTTTTTCTTTTTTTATTTCTGGAAAAGATGGGAATTCTCCAGCTGGCAGTGTGTTTAATGTAAACAAAGCATTCCCACAGCTTATTTTTATCTGGTTTGCAAGCTTATCAAACTCAATATCTACTTTTGATTCTTTTAAACTTTTTAATATATTAATAAAAATCTTCGATAACACAACAGCTTTCCCTTCCTCATAAACAACTACTGGTACTGTACTTTTTATGCTTGTTTCAAGATCTGTACTGTATAGTGTTAATTCCTTACCCACATCAATCATCATTCCATTTAATATAGGTGAAGATATTTTTGGGTTTATCATTTTATTAACAAATAGTGCTGTATCCAGAAGATTGTTTCTTGTTGTTTGAAATTTCATTTGTCTTCTCCTGTGCGATTAAAAAATATTTATTACATTCTATTATATATAATGTTTAATTTAAATACTTAGTAATAACTATAAAAACTGTTAAAAGTGTTCAAAAGTGATAAAACCGTTTATACATAACAAAAACCCAAACATATTATTGTTGATAAAAAACTTTTATATTGTTTAAAAAAACAGAGTTATAAACAAATATTGTTATTGTAAAAAAAACATTGTTGTTATTAACAATAAACTAACAAAAAAGCTCTTAATATACACTGTTTATTAACAGGCTATAAACATTTTAAGAAGAGTTTTTTATTCTATTTGTAATCTCCTGTATCTGCATATATACAGTTTTATCTGTGTTTATAAGATCTGATATTTTTGATACAGCATAAATTACAGTAGAGTGATCGCGGTTACCAATACATCTTCCAATTTCTGGAAGAGAACTACTGGTTAACTCCCTTGACAGGTACATAGCAAGCTGGCGTGCGTGCGATATAAACTTATTTCTTTTGGGACCAAGGAGATCGTTAATAGGTATTGAAAAATACTTAGACACCTCTTTAACAATTAATTGTATGTTTATTTTACGTTCCCTATTATCAGGTAGCATGTCTTTAAGAATATTTCTTGCCATTTCAACATCTGGTTTGGAATTAGTTAGAGAAGCAAAAGCAATAACTCTGGTAAGGGAGCCTTCAAGCTCTCTTATGTTTGATGTAATGTTTTCGGCTATCAGGCTTATGATGTCATCTGAGACAGAAATACCTTCTCTATCAGAATATTTTTTTAATATTGCAAAACGGGTTTCAAAATCAGGTGGTTTAATGTCTGTCACAAGGCCCCACTCAAACCTTGACCGTAACCGTTCTTCCAGGGTCGAGATACTTTTTGGTGGCCTGTCGCTTGATAAGACAATCTGCCTGTTTGTGTCGTGCAATGCATTGAATGTATGGAAAAATTCTTCCTGACTTGCTTCTTTGTCTTCAAGAAAATGTATATCGTCCACAAGTAAAACATCATTATTCCTGTAGTTCTCTTTAAACGAGAATATGTCCTTGTATCTTAAAGCATTAATAAAATCATTCAGGAAAGTTTCGGCAGATACATATTTTATTGATTTATCAGGATAAAGCTGGTGTGTATATTGTCCTATTGCGTGAAGGAGATGTGTTTTACCGAGACCAACACCGCCGTATATAAAAAGAGGATTATAGGCTTTGCCCGGTTTCTCACTAACAGCAAGAGCGGCTGTGCAGGCGAACCTATTACTGTTGCCAACAACGAAAGTGTCAAAGGTATATTTAGCATTAAATGACGAAGTTCTACCTTTTTGTCCCTTATAGCTTTTATCTAACTGATTATCAGAAGAATGATCATTATAGGTATAATCCGTGTCTTTATCATCTGAAGGTGTTGCAATTATCTTTATTTTACATGGAGTGTTTGTAACTTTTTTTATTGATTCTTTCAGAAGATCTGAATATCGAAGCTCAATCCATTCTTTCGCAAAGGAACTGCCAACTGAAACAGTTAAACAGTTTTTTTTTAAAGACACAGGTGTTATATGTTCAAACCATGCTTTATATGTAGAAAGATTAATCTTATTTTTAATATCCTCAAGAGTATCTTTCCAGATGTTCTGTAGATCCGTCATAATACCTTTATATTAAATATTATTTGAATAATATTCAAGGTATTTTAAGCCCTTTTTAGACAACTTTCTTTTTCCGTTGCTGCC
This sequence comes from Actinomycetota bacterium, assembly GCA_028696435.1. GTDB lineage: Bacteria > Actinomycetota > Humimicrobiia > Humimicrobiales > Humimicrobiaceae > JAQVEM01. Next base: position 8,168 of record JAQVHC010000044.1, read on the forward strand.
GGATACCAGAAAATTATTCTTTTCAAGATAAATTAGCTCGCGATATGAAGTTGAAAGACTGAAGCCAAGTTCGCGGGCGATTGTAGATGGACCAGCTTCACTGAGCTCTAAGATTATGAAGAGGATTTTATGATGCCTGTCAGAAAGCACTGTGCTGTCAAAACTATCAACATCTTCGGTCTGGATTTTTTCTTTAAAAGTTCCGGCTTTAAAAAGATTTCTTTCGCTGTCTTCTATATTTGTGGTCGGGATGGTAGAGATGTCTGTTTTATTAAGGCCAGGAGTTAGTTTTAAGGACACAACTGTTCCTGTTTTTATGTTGTTATTGACATCGATTGTTCCACCGGAGAAAGTAATGGTTTCTTTGACTATTGGAAGACCTGACCCTATTCCTCTTATATATTCTTTCATTTTTTTAGTGGCGGAGGTATATCCCGGAAGAAAAGCTTTTTCCCTGTCTGTTATTCCCGGTCCCTGGTCTGATATAATTATGTGGTTTCCGTTATCAAGGATTGTGACAACAACCTCCCTGAAATCAGCGTGGATAAGGTTTTCTATTATTTCTCTTATTATTGTGTAAGGAATATTACCACCTGCTTCATGAGATAGATTATAAGTTCTCTGGGATGTTTCGTTTATAAGATTTTCAATGCTATCAAAGTCGAGTTTAATTACCCTTGGAATACTGCGCATGTTGTCATAAACTGCTATTCTCACTGATAGATCCTGTCTGTTTTTAGTTGAGTTGTTTGTCTCAGTATTATTGCTGTCCAATTTGATATTGTTAGCTATTAATTGTTAATTGTGCCTTAGAGTCAGGCTAATAATTTTAATAAATGTCAGAAAAATATCTTAGAAAAAGACCGGCGCTTTTCAAGTTCTTTCCAGAAAGTTTAGTTTTCAACATATAAATAATAATATTTTAATATCAAAAAAGCTACTATATTTTATAGCCTGATTGTAAAGTAAAAGCTTTTTGACATACCATACAGTGGGAAATTCTGAGTTATCAACATTTTTTTCAACAGGTGTGGAAAAATTTATGAAATTTTTGAAATATTCTGTAAAAGCGTACTGTATAAAATGAAAAAAATCAGAGCCTTTCAAAAGCTTTTTCATAAAGAACACCTGTTTGTTAAAAGTTAGAAAACTTCTTAAGTTTTATGGATAAAAAAAAGAGGATGCCTGTTAGCCATGGCAATTATAATTATTAGTATTATAGTATTAAATATATATACAAGTTCTATGCTTATAAAATTTTATAGGTTTTATAGTTATTAGTATTAAAAAAGTCTCTGCTATTACTATATAATTCCTGCTCTACATAAGACCCTTACTGTATGGTGTAAAGATAGCCGGGAACTATTCAGAAGACAATAAAAAATAACAGGCACTCCTTCAGTAGATGGCATGCCTTTCAGGTGTCCTTGATATTAAAAAAATTAAAATGTATAATCAACTACCGTGCGGAATAGTAAAATAAGCAGGTAAGGTAAAATATGAAAATGACATATCAGCCAAATGTTAGAAAGAGAAAAAAGAATCACGGATTTATGGTCAGAATGAAGACAAAATCTGGCAGGGCTATTATTAATGCCAGGAGAAGAAAAGGAAGAAAGAGGCTTTCAGCTTAAAATTAAGAAGGAAGATAGTAATTAAATTTCAGACACTTAAAAGAAAAGGCGATTTTTTAAGGTTAATAAAGAAGGGACCCTATAAAAGAGATAAAGATATGACAGTTTATCTGATTGAAACCCCTGATGAAGAACGTAAATTGAGGATAGGGTTTATTATAAGTAAAAAAAGGGGCAGTGCGGTTTTAAGAAATAGAATTAAAAGGGTAATTAAAGAGACCCTCAGAGAGATGAATGG
>JAQVHC010000045.1 GCA_028696435.1 Actinomycetota bacterium
TCCCTATGCCAAGTGGTACTGCAATTATTACAGCTCCAAGTGTAACCAGCATCGATCCGGTAAATAGAGGAAGAAAGCCAAATTTTCCGTGTGTCGGGGACCATTTCTTACCTGTTAAAAACTCCATCACAGAATAAGAAGAAAAAAACTTTACAGAGTTTACAATCAGGAAAGCGAGCATTAGAGCAAGAACTATAATAGAGATTATTCCATTTAAAAAAACAAATCTGTAAATCAAGAAGTTTTTTATTTTTTTAAATCTATTTTTAAGCCGCATCACAAATTTATTTTAAAAGAATTGTATTCTTTTTACTAATCCAAATTTTAAAAAAAACTAAACAGATAGTAATTAAATTAATTGTAATTATATTACAGAAGAATTTTAATAAAATCATTCTCCTGATACATTTTAAAGGTACAAGGAATTTTTATTCTTCAGAGCTTCTGATACATCTGCCAAAATATTTTTATAATTCTGTAAAAATGATTTAAAATAAATCTGGAATTTTTACAAATATTTTTTTGTTTCAATTAAGAGGAACAAATCCTTCTTCCAATCCTATTTCCTGGCCTTTTTCACTTAATACAAAATCAATGAATGCCTTACCTATCCCTGTTAATTCACCAGCGCTATAAATATATAAGTCCCTTGATACAGGATAAGACCCATCCTTAACAGTATCTATTGAGGGTTCGATACCATCAACTCTCACAACATTTAATGAGTCTTCCAGATACCCCAGACTTATATAACCAATCGCATTATCATTTTCCTTTACCTGGTTTACAACTTCTGCATTTGATTGCAGCATTAAAGCATTTTCATAATAATCGTTATCTTTTAGGGTTTTGCCAAGCTGAACCACTTTCTCAAGAAAATACTCCCCTGTGCCTGAACTCGAGTCTCTTGCAATTGCAACTATTCTGGCGTCATCCCCACCGACATCTTTCCAGTTTGTGATTCCCCCTGTATATATCCTGGATAGTTCTTCTACCGTAAGATTATCTACTGAAACATTGCTACTTGTTACAACCGCAATCCCATCACAGAGAACTTTATATTCCTGAATATCAAGACCAGCACTTTTTGCTGACTGCAATTCCTCATCTTTTATCTGTCTCGAAGAACCGGCAAGATCACTGATACCATTAATTATATCGGCAATGCCAGCACCACTTCCTCCCCCATTTAAAATAATGGTTCCTCCATTATTTTCCATAAACACAGTTGCCCATGCTTCTGAAACCTGGAGCAACGTCGTGGATCCTGATAGAACAAGCTCCTGGCCTTCATAAGGAAGACTTCTGTTAGCTTTCTCACCTTTGCTTTCGCTAAGATCTTCCTGACTGGTTTCGCTATTAGTTCCCCCGTTCTCCTCTATAACCGCTGTACCTCCAGATTCTTCAGCATTATTACAGCCGCTAAATATCATACTGACTGTAAACAAGAACACCATACTTATGATAATCGACGGGAAAAGCCTGATTCTTCTCATTAGTCTTCTCATTCTCCTTACTTTATTTACTTATTTATGTAAATTGCATTATCTAAGTGCACTATTTATTTAAGAATTATTTTTACAACTTTACAACTCACTATTATTTATTATTATTTATACTCCAGAAGCTAAATAAAAAATACAGGATACAAGTTTGTAAATAAAAAATTATCTAATTATCTTTTTATGATACTTAGATAAAAGGTAAATAATTCCCTTGTTGCATTTTCGAGCAATTCTTCTGCATTTTTAACTGCCTCTTTTAACTCCATAGGTTTGTTTATTATTGAAAAATTTCCATCAGTTAAGGTTCTGAACCCTTTTTCAATTTCTTCTCTTTTTATTAGCACAGAACCATTTATAGTTATAACGGGTTTACTATGTTTTCTGGCAAGTTTTGCAACACCTGAAACACTTTTACCAAAAAACGTCTGATTATCTAAAGCTCCCTCACCGGTAATAACAAGGTCTGCCTCCTTTATTTTATCTTCAAGCCCGGTAGCCTCAATAACAACGTCTGTGCCTGGCTTAAGATTTGCATTCAAGAAAACAGCCAGGCCTGCACCTAATCCTCCGGCTGCGCCAGATCCTTTTATTTTTCTTACATCCTTTCCTAATTCTTTCTTTACAACTTTTGCAAAATTAGCAAGCCCTCTATCAAGCTCCCTGATCATCACATCATCAGCACCTTTCTGATGAGCATATACATAAGCAGCTCCATTTCTACCGGTAAGTGGATTGGTAACATCACATGCCACATCAAACTGGCAGGATGAAATAGACTTATGAATATCAGAGGCATCAATTTTATAAAGACTCGCCAGTTCCTTTCCACCAAAACCCAGCAATTTGCCTTTTCTATCATAAAACTTATATCCCAGAGCCTGTGCCATACCCAGACCGGCATCATTGGTTGCACTTCCACCTATCCCTATTATCACTTTCTTGCATCCTATATCCAGAGCCTTTCTTATTAATTCACCTGTTCCATAAGTTGTGGTGTCCATTGGATTTCTTTTGTCTGGAGGTACTAACACCAGACCTGAAGCAGAAGCCATCTCAATTATAGCTGTGTTATCCTTTAGTAATCCAAACCTGGCTTTTACAGGTTTGCCGAGGGGGCCAGCAACTTTCACACTGATATATTTACCGTTCTGGCCCTCTACCAATGTACTAACTGTACCCTCTCCACCATCAGCCATTGGGCTTACAATCACTTCTATATTTCTATCAATCTTAATTATGGTTTTTTTTATAATATTGCAGACCTCAATAGCAGAAAGGCTCCCTTTGTATTTATCCGAAGAAATTAAGATTCTGGGTTTCATATTTTAATATAGCAGATTATATTTATTAATAAGTATAACACTTTTCTTTGCTATAGTTCTCTTTATGTTACTATATTTTATCAAACTAAACACAGGTAAATTTAGCAATTTGTTTTACTACTCCCCTGGCTATATATCTCCTTGAAAAGCTCCTCGAATTTACTTATTATTCTTGCATACTTTTTTCTTTTTTCTCTATTGTTCTATAGTATTAAAAGATCTATAATAAAAATTAAACAGTGGCATATCCAGAAGAATTAAAGAGCTACAGTACATGTGCTGCAAACTATCTTATCAATAGAACAATAAAGTAATAGTTAGTTCAAGACATCTGATTAAACTTTCAGTAAATAAAAATGGTGGCGAGACGCAGAATTGAACTGCGGACACATGGATTTTCAGTCCACTGCTCTACCAACTGAGCTATCTCGCCAGCCCACATATAAATCTGACCAGCAAACAAGCCTGACCAGATCTGGCGGAGCTGACGGGATTCGAACCCGCGATCTCATGCGTGACAGGCATGTATCCTAGACCACTAGACGACAGCTCCGCTTTATTTTACTAACAAACAAATGGTGGGCGTTGCAGGGATTGAACCTGCGACCCCCTGCTTGTAAGGCAGGTGCTCTCCCAGCTGAGCTAAACGCCCCAATTAATGGTAGCCTGTAGGAGATTCGAACTCCTGTTGGTAGGTTGAAAACCTACTGTCCTAACCCCTAGACGAACAGGCCACTAAATGGTGAGCCGTGAAGGAATCGAACCTTCGACACCCGGATTAAAAGTCCGGTGCTCTACCGTCTGAGCTAACGGCCCCTGCAGCAATCCAAACTTTAGCAGCTAAATGCCGCAGCTGTTAGCTGCTTGATTGAATTAGCAAACGTAAAGTCTACTATAGTAAAAAACCATTGTCAACAGAGGAAATTGTCATATTTTGTTAACTTTTAAGGTTCGCCTGTTTCGCCTGCACCCTTAATAATAGTAGAAACTCTATCAACTATATTTTTGCTTTTATCCAGTAGATTTTCACAGATAACTCTGGCTTTTGCCAGCGTAAATTTTCCTCTATCTGCTACATCCTTTACATTCTCTTCTATTATCTTTCTGGTTTTATAACCCGAACGGGGTGCGAACAATAACCCCAGTAAAAAACCAGAAAAAACCGAAGTCAGAACAATTGCTGACAACCCTAACGCATCTCTTGTAACGGATCTATTGTCCTGGCTATTATTAGAATTTTTATTTATATCATCACACATTGTTAATATCCCTTCTACTTTATGTCATATAATCCGAAATAATCCTGACAAATTCATTATAAACTATTTAAACCTTATATTAAACATAGCAATACCATTACAATCTACTCTTCTACTCTGTAATTTAATTTAAAAGATATTCTATAACTTCAGTCCAGCCCCTGTTCATAAAACCATCTGTAATATAAACATTATTATACTTATTTATCTCACTGGATAAATCTTCATGCTCCAGCGCATTTCTCATAAGAAATAGATATTCAACTTCACAGGCCATTTTCAAATCCTCCATAGAATCTCCAAGGGCTATACAATTATTGATATTAAAATTTCTTATTTTTTTATCAAGCTTTATCCCATTTGACTTATTAACTCCTGAAGGCATTAAATTATAAATATGCAACCTTTCTATATCCAGATCCAGCTTTTCCAGTGATGAAAGACCATTATCCACAAGGACCAGCCCTTTATAGCCTTCGGCCTTAAGTATTTCATTAGCCCTCGGAAGATCTATTTCTCCAAATAATAAAGCGTTATAGCTTCTGTATCTACTCCACTCCATTTTTCCTTCTATTTTACCGGGAAAATTTTCTTTAAGTATCTCAATAATTTTTTTTAAATCTTTCCCTCCATATGTCAGATCATACTTTACACTATCATGATCAAAGGTGACATAAACTTCTTCTCCAAGATTATAAACAAGTTCAGCACCAAGTTCAGAAATATAATTAGTCAATCCTATAATCTGGGCACTGTACTTAAGTTGAAATTTATTTCTTCCTGACACCAGGACAACGTCCAGATTTTTATCTGCTATCCCGGGCAGCAGTCCCAGTGCATCAAAATAATATTCATCCCTGTAATCTTTGATAATACAGCCCTTCTGGTTAAATAATGTTCCATCGAGGTCTGTATATATAACCTTCAGGTCCTTTAAATTCTCTTTTATCTCTTTACAATTATTTTTAAAAAAATTATATTCCGCCATATTTCCTTTCCTATTTATTCCTTTCCTGTTTATGAAATTCTCACACTGGCTGACTTAGTTCAGTTTGTACTTTCAAAAAATTCATTATATCACTTTTTGTAATTATCCCTTCAAGCCTATCACCGGACATGACTACCAGATGGCTCAGGTTATTTTTTGTCATTCTTTTTATTGCTTCAGACATTTCCATTGATCCGTCAACTTTTTCCTCTTCTGTAACTTTCTTTACAATGCCCCCGACATAAGTATTTGGCCATTCTTCTCTCGGAATTCCTTTTACATCATGTATAGAAATAACACCTATTAGCTTCTTAGTTTTACGGTTTTCTATAACCGGAAATCTTCCAAACCTGTATTTCATAAAGTATTCATCCACCAGTTCCTGTAGTGTTGTGTCCCTGGTCACATCCACAACATTCTTATTCATAATGTCTCTTACTTTTATCCCTTTTATATTAGACTCAAAAACAAGCTGGAGGTAGCCTGCCTGAGCTGATGATTGCAGAAACCATCCTATGAAAGCAAGCCACATTCCATCTATAAAGAAACCGGTAAATATTAAAACCATACCGTAGGCTATGATCATAAATCCCAGTACCCTTCCTGCTGTTGATGCTATAAAAGTTGCGCGTTTTAAATCACCGGTTACCTTCCATACAATAGAACGGAGAATTCTTCCTCCATCGAGAGGATATCCTGGGAGTATATTAAACATTCCCAGCATCAAATTTATAAAAGTCAGATACCTGGCCGGTTCCATTACCAGATCAAAACCCCGTGAAAAGAACCATATAATACCAAAAATTCCAGCCAGTATAAAACTTGCACCCGGGCCGGCTATTGCCATAATAAATTCACTAAAGGGGGTGTCGGGTTCTTTTTCTATTTCTGCTACACCTCCGAACATAAAAAGGGTTATTCTTTCAACAGGTATTCCTCTTTTCTTTGCAACCACTGAATGGCTTAACTCATGTATTAAAACCGAACTAAAAAAAAGAATTACAGTAATAATCGTTATTAAAGCAAGAAGACCGCCACTGATACCCGGCAGCACTAAAGGAAAATACGCCACACCAAAAATATACGCAAGCAATGCAAATATAATAAACCAGCTGTAATCTAATCTGATTTCTATTCCAAAAACTTCAAACAGCTTTATCGATGACTTAAACATCTGACTCCTCCTCTGGCTTTTATTTTGTAATAATATTTACTGGACCAGGGTTAATTTATAATTTATATTTATTTAATTTGCTTTGAATTTTTTATTTTACAATATTTACCAAAAACTTACACTGCTTCAATATTATTTACATTATAACCTATTCAGGTTAAAAATATCTATTAAATCAGCAATATTAAATCTAACCAGCACTTCCAATTAATATCGAAGCATTGTTGTTCTTTTAATAATACTCTGTACCATGCCCTGGTACCACGGGTTATTAAAAGGGGATGTTTTGCTCTGGTTAAAACAAATAAACCTTAAAATATGATAAAATAGTTTTATAAAATATGTAGGATAAATCAGGAAATGGAATTAAGCCGACAATTTTTATTAGAAATAAAATTTGATTTTTCCACTTTTATACTTGACATACTAATTCCCTGTATTCTTGCATTAATCTTTGGAGGCATAATAGGTTTTCAGAGAGAAAAAGCAGATAGGCCGGCAGGGCTCAGAACACATGCTCTTGTTTGTCTCGGCTCAACAGCTTTTACAATGATTTCTTATATGGGATTTACGTCTGTGGGCAGCGGAGTTACAGACCCGGCAAGAATAGCAGCCGGCATTGTTACAGGGATTGGATTTATAGGAGCAGGAGCTATTTTCAAGCAGGGTCCTCTTATAAGAGGAGTAACCACAGCTGCCAGTATCTGGATTGTTTCTTCAATAGGAATGGCCCTTGGAACCAAGATGTATTATCTTGCTCTTGTAGTAACCATATTGTGCTTTCTAACTCTGAGTATTTTAAAGTATGTAGAAGATAGAATTCTGAGATTGCCAAATTACACAATAAGAATAACTACTTCTGAGAGCTTTAAAGATTTAGAAAAAATTACAGGTTTATTTGAAAAGTTGTCTGTAAATATAAAAGGTAAAAAATACAGGTTTGATAGTGAAAAAAATAAGAAAATCTTTAGTATTAATCTGTATAGCAAAGACCCTGATTTCTCTACAAAAATAATAAACGAATTAAGTAAGTTTAAAGAAATTGAAGAAATTCGTATAAATTAATTTATGAAATTCATTGCTGACGTAATGGTAGGAAAACTGGCAAAATACCTCAGAATGGCTGGTTATGATGTCATTTATATGAATGATGCCAGTGACGATGAAATAATAAAAATAGCCAGAAAAACTAATAGAGTTGTCCTCACCCGTGATTCTTTGATGCTTGAAAGAAAAGATTTTAAGAATGGCAACATTAAATACTTGCATATTAAAGATGTGAAATTAAAAAACCAGCTTGAACAGGTTAAATCAGAACTTGGCTTATCATTAGAGCCCAACCTTATAAGATGTATTGAATGCAACAGGAAACTTGTAAAGGTAAAAAAAGAGGATATTAAAAACAAGGTGCCACCTTATGTATATAAAACGCAGGAAAATTTTCTTTATTGCAAAAAGTGCGATAAATACTACTGGAGAGGAACCCATTACGATAACATTAAAAACACTTTTCTCAGTATAAAAGACCGGGGTTCGCTACTCTGATCATACAGAGTAGCAAACCCCATTTGAAATATTTGCTGCTTTATTCTTTATACTCTAATATTCCTAGCTTCATAAATAAAACACGAAGCTAAGAGTTTTTATTTTCCAGCTTTTTATTTCTTAACCCTGAAATCCAGCATTCTTCCTTCCGGACCAGTTACGTCAATTATTATTGTATCTCCCTCTTTTATCTCACCATTCAATAGTTTCATTGCCAGTACATTCTGAACTTTATTCTGGATAACCCTCTTTAAAGGTCTTGCACCGTAAACCGGGTCAAATCCTTCTTTTGCCAGAAGTTCTTTAGCGTTATCAGTTATTTCAAGATTGAGCTTCTTATCTTTTAGAATTTTCTTCAGGTTTTCAATCTGAATATCAACAATTTTCTTTATCTCGCCAATACCCAGCCTGTTGAAAATGACTATGTCATCAACCCTATTTAGAAACTCCGGTTTGAAGCTTGCCTTCATTGCTTCAGTAACCCTCCTTCTCATCTCTTCCTCATCCTTATCAGTGAGCTCGGTTATCCACTGGCTGCCAATATTAGATGTCATGATAATAACAGTATTTTTAAAATCTACAGTCCTTCCTTGCCCATCTGTAAGTCTGCCATCATCCAGTATCTGAAGCAGTATATTAAAAACATCACTGTGTGCTTTCTCAATTTCATCCAGAAGTATCACGCTATAAGGTTTCCTTCTCACTGCTTCTGTAAGATATCCGCCTTCTTCATACCCAACATAACCTGGCGGTGCACCTATTAGCCTCGATACCGTGTGTTTTTCCATATACTCAGACATATCTATTCTTATCATTGCTCTTTCATCATCAAACAAAAACTCTGCCAGGGCTTTTGAAAGTTCAGTTTTACCCACACCGGTTGGCCCCAGGAAAATAAATGAACCAATTGGACGATTCGGATCCTGCAGTCCGGCTCTTGCCCTCCTGATAGCATTGGAAACAACAGATATTGCTTCATCCTGGCCAATAACTCTTCTTTTCAACCTTTCTTCCATATTAATCAGTTTCTCAACTTCTGTTTCCATTAGTCTTGCAACCGGAATTCCGGTCCAGTTTGAAACTACCTCCGCAATATCTTCCTCATCTACTTCTTCTTTTAACATTTTGCAGTCCTTCTGCAGCTCTTCAAGTTTCTTATTTTCCTCATCTAATTTTTTCTGAAGTTCCAGAAGTTTACCATATCTTAATTCAGCTGCTTTCTGCAGATCCGCGTCTCTCTCTGCCTGCTCGGCCTCAATTTTTGTTCTTTCTATTTCCTCTTTTAAACTTCTTATATTCTTAATTATTTCTTTTTCCTGCTGCCAGTGAGCCTTCATTGAATTGCTTTTTTCTTTTAGTTCAGCAAGTTCTTTATTTATTTTTTCCATCCTTGCAAGAGATGCTTTATCTTTTTCTTTCTTTAACGCCTGAATTTCAATCTCAAGCTGTTTTATCTTCCTTTCTATTTCGTCAATTTCTACCGGCATGCTGTCTATCTCAATTCTCAGCTTTGAAGCTGCTTCATCAATAAGGTCAATAGCTTTATCCGGCAGGAATCTGTCAGATATATACCTATCTGAAAGAACTGCTGCTGCAACAAGAGCAGAGTCTTTTATTCTTACACCATGGTGCACTTCATATTTTTCTCTTAAACCCCGGAGTATGGATATAGTATCCTCAACAGATGGTTCATTTACCAGAACAGGTTGGAATCTTCTTTCAAGAGCTGCATCTTTTTCAATGTACTTTCTGTATTCATCAATTGTTGTTGCTCCTATTGCATGAAGCTCACCCCTTGCAAGCATTGGCTTTAGCATATTTGATGCATCGACAGCTCCTTCAGCTGCTCCTGCCCC
>JAQVHC010000046.1 GCA_028696435.1 Actinomycetota bacterium
GTTCTGGTAAAGGATTTCCAGATAGATCCGATTACAGGAAAGTTTTTGCATCTGGATTTTTTAAGAATAGAGATGAAGAAAGAAATTGAAACAACTGTTCCTGTCCATATTATTAACGAAGAAATATCAATAGGCGTGAAAGAAAAAGGCGGAGTTCTCCAGCACGGACTGAGAGAGCTTCGTGTTTCCTGTCTGCCTGGAGACATTCCCGACCATGTTGAATATGATATTAAAGAACTGGATATGGGTTCCACAGTTAGAGTTTCTGATATCTATATTTCTGATAATGTAAAAATATTAAATGACCCCGAGGAAGTGGTTGTTTCGATAATTCATCCTACTCTGTTAAGAGAAGAAGAAGTTGCTCCCGAAGAAGAAGCTGAAAAAGTTGCGGCTGAACCTGAGGTAATCGGCAAAGGTAAAGAGGAGCCCGGTGGAGAAAAAGAACATTCAGAGTAGAAAACCCCGGGAAAATGTTTGAAATAATTGTACTATGATTTTAATTGTTGGTCTTGGCAATCCAGGTAAAGAATATGAGCTCACGAGGCATAATATAGGTTTCAGGATTGTTGACAGGTTTGCAGATAGTCTTAAGAAAAAAAGCTGCTACAGGAAATTTAACTCCTGGGTTATTGAATCATCTTATAATAATCATAAAATAATAATTTTAAAGCCAATGACATTTATGAATTCCAGCGGTGATTCTGTAAGCTTATGTTATCGGTTTTTTAAAAATGAGATAAGTTCAATACTTGTAGTACACGATGATATTGATATTGAAACTGGCAGAATAAAGCTAAAAAAAGATGGAAGCACTGCAGGACATAGAGGTCTTGAATCCATAGCAAAACGCCTCGGTAGTTTAGATTTTGACAGACTAAGGTTTGGTGTTGGAAGACCTCCAGCGGGAAAAGATGCGGCTGATTATGTACTTGAAGAATTTGGTAAAAATGAGAAAGAAGAAGTTGATTTTGCTGTACAGAAGGCAGTAGATATCATAAAAGATTATATATCTGAAGGCATTGAATATACTATGAATAAATATAACTAAAAAAATGATATCTATCTAAATAATATCTAAAGATTTTTAATCGAAGCATTCCCGCAGTTGCTTTTACTAAATTAATATTATAAATCTTCTTTTATTTAATTGGTTTAAATCTAAAGGCAATCCTCTGACCTGTATATTAATTTAAGAAAAAGAACAACAATTTTCAAAATTCAAAATAACGCAATAACGTGACGCGTCAGAATATAGTTCAGGATATAGCCAGGAAATTCTGGTTAGTTTTTTATATAATAATCATTGTAGTGATTTTTGATATATTTTAAATTAAGAAGGTAATTGTAAAAATGTTTCCGGATAATTTTATACTTGAAAAACAGTGGCAAAAGTTTATAGAAAAATATAAAAATATAAAAAATGGTGGGAGTACCAGCAAGGAAGCTATCCCCCATACGCTTATTGCAGATGAAGATATATGGCCCTTTGTAATAAGCGCCTTCTTTAAATGCACCAATTCACCTGTCCTTGTGGTTACTTCAACTCATGAAGGAGCATTTAAGCTGGAACAGGAAATAAAATGTATTATTCCTGATGTAGAAATATTAAGTTTCCCTTCTATTGGAAATAGTATTTTTTATAAAAATAAAATTACTCCTGCAGAAAACCTTACAAAAAGATTAAACGTGGTTAAGAATTTATTATTTGCTGATAATAATTCAAAACCGCTTTTAATTATTGCTACCAGTAATTCATTGATAAATTTAATGCCTGTTTCAAAGATTAATGAGATGAAAAGCATAAAAATATCTACGGGGAAAGAGTATAGCAGGGAAAAATTAATATCAGGACTTATTGAGAGTGGTTATGAAAGGGTGAGCAGAGTTTATGATTGCGGAGAATTTAGTGTAAGAGGAGAAATTATTGATATTTTCGATATAACAGGTGAAAATCCCGTGAGAATTGATTTTATTGGTGATGAAGTTGAAAAAATATTTTTTTACAACGTAAGAAATCAAGAAATTACCGGACAGGTGAATAATATATCCATTTTTCCAGATATAAATCCCTGGGAGATAAAAGAAGTTAATGGTACAGGCAATGCAGGCCTGGCTTCAGGTCATACTCTCAAAGCTATTTCTCTTATTGATTTATTAAATAAAAATATACCGGATTTCACTGTTCTTCTATGTGACCCTGTAGAAATTTATCTAAAAGTAAAAAGTGATATTGATATTCTTGAAAGATCTTTTGAAAGAGATAGAGACATCCTTGTAGCAGATAGCAAAACTATTATGGATTTTTATCTGGTAGAAAAAGATTTTGTTGAGAAAATAGATGACAATCGAAAGTTAAATATAATCTCAACCAGTAAAGAAACTTATGATGGAAGTGAGTTTAATTTAAATAAGATAACCAGACAGAAAAAAAGCTACGGAAGCTCTGTTGACTTTATACGTAATATTAAAAGTGATTTAAAGGAGCGCAGGAAAGTAGTTATATCTCTGGATAGTAAAGATAGAAGGGAAAAAATAGAGGGACTGCTTTTAAATAATTCAGTATCATATGCTTATCCGGAAATTAGTGACTCCGGACCCGGACCTGATAACAGTGTTAAGTACAGTATGCTTCAATCTGGTATCGTGAACATCCTGGATAAGCGTCTGTACAGAGGATACCAGAGTACGGATGTTTCGCTGTATGGAGAGCTTGATATTTATGAGCAAATGCAGCGTCAAATATCTGAAAGAGAAATTTTTCCCGATAGCGATTTAAAATATTTTAAACCGGGCGAATATGTAGTGCATAAGAACCATGGTATAGGTAGATATGTTGATATTATTTCAAAACAGGTTGACGGATGTAAGAGAGAGTATTTTCTTGTAGAATATGCGGGCAATGATAAATTATATGTCCCGACGTGGCAGGCTGACAGATTAAGTAAGTATATTGGTTCAAAAAAACCTGTTGTAACATTATTAAATTCAAGGCAGTGGGAAAGTACTAAAAAAAGGGTAAGAAAATCGGTACAGAAACTCGCAATTGATCTAGCTAAATTATACGCAGAAAGAAATTCCATCAGTGGTTACGCTTTTCCTGCTGATAGCCCCTGGCAGAAAGAAATGGAAGATTTATTCCCTTTCAGAGAAACCCCTGACCAGATTAAAGCGATAAATCAGGTAAAAAGTGCAATGAGCAGGCCCGAACCAATGGACATGTTGATAATTGGTGATGTAGGGTTTGGCAAAACAGAAGTAGCTGTGAGAGCTGCTTTTAAAGCAATAGAGAGTGGAAAACAGGTTATGATGCTTGTCCCAACAACAATCCTTGCTGACCAGCATTATCAGACCTTTAGTGAAAGGTATAAGGATTATCCTGTAATTCTGGAAGTTCTGAGTAGATTTAAAACAAGAAAGAATCAAAAAGATATAATAAAGGATTTTAATGAAGGTAAAATAGATATGATAATAGGAACGCATCGCATTCTTCAGGATGATGTAAAGCCCAGAGACCTGGGACTTTTGATTGTGGATGAGGAACAGAGATTTGGTGTTAATAGTAAAGAAAAAATAAAGCTATTAAAAACCAGGGTTGATGTACTTACTTTAAGTGCTACGCCGATCCCGAGGACTTTATATATGTCTCTTGTTGGAGTAAGAGATATGGCGTTGATTGAAACCTATCCGGAAGGCAGGAATCCTATAGAAACTTTTGTGGGAGAAACTGATTATGGAGTAATAAGAAGGGCTGTTGAAAGGGAGCTGGCAAGGGGAGGGCAGGTATATTATGTGTATAACAGGATAAATGGTATAGGAAGTAAAAAGCTCCAGCTGCAGAATCTTATCCCTCAGGCAAGAATTGCTCTTACACATGGCAGGATGGAGGGCGCGAGAATAGAAAAAATAATGAGTGATTTCATAAATAAAGATTATGATGTACTGCTCACGACTTCTATAATAGAATCAGGAATGGATATCGGGAATGTAAATACTTTAATAGTTGAAGATTCACATCTTTTTGGCCTATCTCAACTATACCAGTTAAGAGGGAGAGTTGGAAGATCTTCAGAAATAGCATATTCTTATTTTTTCTACCCGGGCAAAAGGAATCTCAGTTTACAGGCATTTCAAAGACTTAAGACGCTTGCAGAGTATAC
The DNA here is from genome assembly GCA_028696435.1 of Actinomycetota bacterium. Classification (GTDB taxonomy): domain Bacteria; phylum Actinomycetota; class Humimicrobiia; order Humimicrobiales; family Humimicrobiaceae; genus JAQVEM01. The sequence continues at coordinate 4,161 of JAQVHC010000046.1, forward strand.
AGCACTGGGCTCCGGTTATAATATAGCAATGCGGGACCTGGAAATAAGGGGAGCCGGGGAAATACTGGGAGCAAGGCAACACGGGCATATGGATAGTGTGGGCTTTGATATGTATTGCCAGATAATGAAGGAAGAGATTGAAAAACTAAAAGGCATGAAAGTTGAGGAAGATATTAATGTACAGATAGACCTGCCTGTAAGTGCATACATACCCAGGAGTTATATTAAAAATGAAAAAGATAGAATAAATATATACAGAACGCTTGGGAATGCCAGGAGCCTGGAAGAAGTAGATAAAATAAAAAAAGATATGATATCCAGGTATAAAGAAGTCCCATATGTTGTGGATAATCTTGTAAATATTGCTAAAATAAAATATCTTTTAAAAAAGGCAAAAATAGAAAAGCTCGTCTTTTTAGAAGGGACTGGTATTTATCTAAAAAAAGTGAATTTAGCTGCAGGTAAAGCAAAAAAGTTAAGCAGTAAAAATAAAAATATATTTTATGAGCCAGCTTTAAAACGTGCGTTAATAAAAAAAGTTGATAAAGATATAGATCTGGATTTAGTTCTGGACTGTCTTAATGATATAATAAGCTTTATGTGATTATATGGTATTTTATATGGTATTTATTGATATAATTATGTGATATTTATTAAAAAGGGTAATAGAAAGAAGGTAAAGATTGAAGAGGTTCGTTACGATAATAGCTATATTACTGGCTGTTATTTTTTTGTCTGTGAGCTGCAGTAAAACTGTAGCCAGTGTTGATGGAATAAAAATAACACAAAAAGAAGTAGATGATTATGTTGATTTTATAAAAAGTCTGGATACAAGCGGAGAACTGGCTTCCGATGAAGAAAGTTTAAATAATTTAAAGGTAGATGTGGTCGATTCTCTTATTGTAACAAGATTGCTTGAAAGATACGCCGAGGAAAATAACATTGAAGTAACCGATGAGGAAGTCAAAGAACAAATAAATTTAATTATAAATTCTTATCCCTCGGAAGAAGATTTTGAAAAAATGTTAGAAGAAAATGGCATTGATAGGAAGTTTCTTGAGAAAGAACTAAAAAATCAGTTGTTGAGTACGAAGGTTTATGAGAAAGTAACTGCGGATATTATTGTTACGGACGAAGAGATAAAGCAGTATTATGAAGATAATAAAGAGACGTTTTTTCTGGTCCCTGAGAGCGTAAAAGCAGGGCATATACTGATAATGTTCCCCTGGAAAAAAGATAATTCTGAAGAAACGGCAGAAGGCAGGAAAGAAGCCAGAGAAAAAATAGAAATGATAAAAGAGAAACTGGAAAATGGTGAAGATTTTGAGGAACTTGCGCGTACATATTCGGACGATGAAGCTACTAAAGAAAATGGTGGAGACCTGGGTTATGTGTACAGGGGGCAGATGGTTGATGAATTCGATAATGCATTATTTTCTCTAGATATAGGAGAAGTAAGCGATATTATCGAGACCGACATTGGATATCATATAATCAAGGTTTATGACTATAAGAAAGAATATATTGAGAATTTTAAAGAAGTTAAAGACACTATTAAAGAATACCTTTTGGGCTTATATAAAAATAGTAAGTGGCAGGATTTTATTTATTCTTTAATAGATAAGGCAAACATTGAATATTTTACAGAGATAAAGGGTTCTTTTAGCAGTTCTGAAGAGAGCAGTAATGATGGTGGCAGTGAGATTCCTGCTGAAAACGAAGGTGAGTGAGATAAGACGTGGATGCTAGCAATAATCTAAAAGACCTTGACAAAATAAATGATACTGGCAGGCTCTTTTCTATTCTTACGGATATTATGAAAAAGCTAAGGTCTCCTAAAGGGTGTATGTGGGATAGGGAGCAGAATCATAAAAGCATCAAAAGGAATCTGATAGAGGAGGCTTATGAAGTAGTAGAAAGCATTGAAAGTGATGATTCCGGAGGACTGAGAGAGGAACTTGGCGATCTACTTCTTCAGGTAGTTTTTCACAGCCAGATTGCGGCTGATAACAAAGAGTTTGATATAAATGATGTAATAAGAGGTATTATAAATAAATTAATAAGAAGGCATCCTCATGTATTTCAGAATGAAGGTTTGAATAGCAGTAAAGATATACTGGCAAACTGGGAAGAAATTAAGAAAAGAGAAAGAAAGGAAAAAAAGGATAAATTTAATAAACCTGATTCAATATTCAGTGGAATACCAAGATCGCTTCCCTCACTCCACTTAGCTTTCGAAGTCCAGAACAGGGCATCAAGAGTTGGATTTGATTGGGAGAATGCGGTTGATGTACTTAATAAAATAAAAGAGGAACTTAACGAACTTGAAGAAGAATTTAAAGAAGGTCACAGGAGCCGTATTGCTGATGAAGTTGGTGATATTCTTTTTGCTATTGTGAATTTTGGGAGATATATCGGAATAGACTGTGAAGAGAGTTTATATGAAGCCAGTAAAAAATTTATAAGAAGATTTGATTTTATGGAAAAATATGCGATGGATAGAAATTTAGATTTTAAAAAGCTGTCATTAAAAGAAAAAGATGAGCTGTGGGAAATTGCTAAAAAGGAACTACCATGAGAAAGACTAAAATAATATGCACAATCGGTCCGGCAAGTAGAGACGAAAGGATTCTAAAGAAAATGATACTCGGGGGGATGGATATAGCCCGTATAAATACTTCACACAGCAGTGCTGACGAAGTCGAAGAGATGGTTGGAAAGATAAGAAGAATCTCACACAAATTCAACAAAAATACAGCAATTATGCTTGATCTGCAGGGATCCAAAATCAGGGTTGGAAAATTAGAGAACAAGATAAAGTTATCTAAAAAACAAAAAGTTATTTTTACCACTGATAATAATTATAAATCAGGCTCTGAAGATAATTATAATGTAATTAAAGTTGCATATGACAGGTTCATAGATGATATTAAAGAAGGCTGTAGAATTTTTATAAACGATGGTCTGGTTGAATGCAGGGTAAAGGAAATTGACAGACGCAAAAATATTGCTGTCTGCGAGGTTGTGACAGGAGGGGTTGTTGAGTCATATAAGGGAATCAACCTGCCCGGGATAACAATAAGTGCAGATTCTATTACCAGAAAGGATATGGAATTCCTTGATCTGGGAATAAAGCTGGGAGTGGATTTTGTAGCCCAGTCTTTTGTAAGAAATTCTGCAGATGTAGAAAAAATTAAAAGAGTGATACACAATAAAAAGAGTCATATAATGCTTGTGGCAAAAATTGAAAAACATGAAGCAGTAAATAATTTTGATGATATATTAAATTCAGCTGATGCTATAATGGTGGCGCGGGGGGATCTGGGTATTGAAGTTAACGCGGAAGATATACCTTATCTTCAGAAAGAAATTATAAAGAAGTCCAATATGGCAGGCAAACCAGTAGTCACTGCTACCCAGATGCTTGATTCTATGATGAGAAATCCAAGACCGACCAGAGCAGAGGTCAGTGATGTTGCCAATGCAATTATAGATGGTTCAGATGCAGTCATGCTGTCAGGTGAGACAGCTGTGGGTGAATATCCCCTTGAATCCCTTGAAATGTTAACAAAGATTATTAATAAGACAGAGATTTCTCTGGATTATGATTTATTATTGCGTAACATAAATATCAGGAATAAAAAATTAAAAGAAGGTTATGATGCTATCACTGGAGCAATAAGTTTTGCTTCCTGTGAGATTGCACATATATTAAATGCAAAAGCTATTATTTCTGCAACCGAGTCAGGACATACAGCAAGACAGGTTTCTAAGAATAAACCGAAAAGTATGATAATCGGGGCAAGTTCTAATGATTGGGTAATAAGACAATTAATGATTAGCTGGGGTGTTGTTCCGGTAAAAGTGAAACCTGCCATAAATATTGATATGATGCTTAATGAATCTGTAAACGTTTCAAAAGGGTTTAAATATGTAAATACCGGTGACTGTGTAGTAATAACAGCAGGAGTTTTATTAAATAAGCCGGGTAGCACAAACCTTATAAATGTTAAGATAGTGGAATAAATTAATTCTACGCTTTATTTAATCTTCAGTAAAATGCAATTTTTTTAGCAGGTTATCTTCCCCTATAAGTGTGAGAACATCGTCTTTTTTGAATTTATAGTTGACATCAGGAGGGGTTATTATTTCGTTGTTTTTATTTTTTATACTTATTATAGTTACACCATATTTATTTCTTAGATTTAACTCCATTAAACTCTTTCCCACCATTATTTCAGGTGTTTTTATCTCAATTATACTCACATTAGAACCAACACGCAGAAAATCAATAATGTTAGAACTCATTAGATTCCTTGCTATTCTTTCTCCCATATCCTTTTCTGGATACACTATAATATCCGCACCAACTTTTTGGAGAACTCTGCCCTGTGTCCTTGTACCTGCTTTAGCAATTATCTTTTTTGCTCCTTTTTCTTTAAGTAGTAGAGTTACAAGAATTGAATTCTGAATATACTTTTCGCCAATACATACTATAACTGCATCATAAGAGGGAATATCCATAGATTCCAGTATGTCAGCATCTGTAGCATCACATTTTATTACATCATTCATCTCTTCAGAAGCTTTCTGAATTTTCTCTTCAGACTGGTCTATTCCTACAACGCTATACCCTCCTTCAATCAGCGTATGTGCAACACTTGAACCAAATCTTCCCAATCCTATTATTAAAAATTGCTTTTTCATTTTTATTAATTAAAAATTTACTGTATCCTCTGGATATGTTATTCTATCAGCAACGCTCCGCATAGCTATAGCCAGGGACAGAGTGCTGATTCCAATTCTACCAATAAACATTGTCGCTATCAATACTATTTTACTTGCGGTAGAAAGTGACGGTGTTATTCCAGTGCTTAATCCCACCGTTCCAAATGCAGAGACAACGTCAAAAAGAGCTTCCATTAAAGAGCATCTTTCAAATATAAGCAAGCAGGTTGTTGAAATTATAATTAAAGTTACTGCTACTATAGTTAAAGCAAGTGCTCTCTGCACCAGACTCGCGGGAA
>JAQVHC010000047.1:0-6950 GCA_028696435.1 Actinomycetota bacterium
TTAGAAAGTTTATCTAACAGTTCTAAAATTTTGTTCAATCTACAAGGATTATCTGTATTTTCAGCTCTATGAATAGTTGCCAGTATATATCTCTCCTTATCTTTACCAAATATTTCCTTTAATATTTTAGATTTTGATAAAGCTACGTCCTTAAAATATAAGAAGCAATCATACATAACATCTCCAACAAGACAAACCTCATATTTATTTTTTCTAATAAGAACTCCTCATCCTCCAAATTCTCATAAGCATTTCTGGTAGGACAAAATAAAATACCGGATATTTTATCAGTAACAATTCTATTTATTTCTTCCTGCATACTCCTGTTAAAACTTCTGAGTCTTGCTTCTATATGAGCAAGTTTAAAGTTTAACTTTTTTGTAGCAATTGCACCTGCTAAAGTAGAATTTGTATCACCATAGACTAACACAATATCTGGCTTTTCGTATAATAAGATTTCTTCCAATCCCACTATCATTTTCCCAACCTGTAAGCATTGAGATTCTTCCTGAATACCCAAATTATATTCAGGAAAATCAATATCCAATTCTTCTATAAATACATCTGACATTAATTTGTCAAAATGCTGGCCAGTATTAACTATGACATGCGCAATTTTCTTACTGGTGTTTTTATTATAATCCCTGATAGCTTTACAAATCGGATAAAGCTTTATAAATTGTGGCCTTGTGCCTATTATGGACAGAATTTTCATCGATTTATTCCACCCTTTTTAATTACAATATTTTCGTAGACATTATCAAAAGGTTTCCATTTATTTGTATGAAAACTTGAATTATGCCAGTTAAGAACAAAAACTCCTTCATATTTACAACATCTCTCTATTAAAGTATTTATCTTTTTTTCCATTTCATAAGGAGAAATTTCCGGCTGATAAGAAACAAAACTCCCATCCATTGCAATAAGTGGTCTTTCTTTAACCCTTAATTTTTTTTGAGTTAAAAAATTAAAGGTACTATATTCATAGCAGGTTCCACATCTAAAGCCCTCCTTCTCAGGGTAGCCCATAGTACTATCCCATTCCATATTATTATCATCCCAGATTTGCCATGCTATAAGTATATTAAACCTAATCTCTAGACAATCAGAGTTTTATTAATCTATTATTACGATTTAAAAATTATTTAATTTGTCGTTTATTATCTCATATAATTCTACCATTGCTTCTAACCCTACTGAATCTTCTTTTATCGTAAGATTGTATGGTTTAATAAATGGGTATTTTATAAAGCCCTTTATATTTCTATTAAACGTAAAAAATAAACTCACTGGAAAAAATTTATAACCTATAAATCTTGAATAGTATATATTAGTAAGTCTTTCATAATATTTCCTTATTTTGGAAAATTTTTTTTCATTATACAATGGGATTTTCATTTTTTTTATTGTTTTAACATATCTTTTTAGAAACTTTTTACCTGCTCTTTCCTTTAAGCTCAGCTTTGACCAAAACATCATCAGCTCGTTATCGCATAATGGCATTAACCATTGATAATCCCAAAATTCGTAAACCCTTACTGAATTACAAATATATTTTGATTGTCTTTCTCGCCAATCCCATAATTCAAATAAGTTTGCCGCTTCTATATTTGAGTATAATTTATCATACTTAATACCATAAAGTTGCTTATTTTTTTCAACAAAAATATTATAATATGGACTTCTATCTCCAGACCAATCCCACCTGCAGTAATGTTTATTAAATATATAATTTATTAATTCACTACCCATAAAATTTTTTTTATTTACATCTTGCAGAGAAATATTACCACCAGCAAAAGATCCTGTATGTCCGGGAATAAAAACACTATCTTCCGGAATTAGTTTGTTATTTTTCAAATATTCTACTGCATTCCAATCCTGAAGGTGACTTACTGAAGCTATATTATTGCTGAACCTTGAATATTTTCTCCTTTCATCACAATAAAATGAATTATATAAATCTTTCCTTTTATAAGGTATAAATAACCATTTATAGCCAAGGTATTCAGCAACTTCTTTTGATATGCAGGATTCCAAATTAGAAGGTTTTCCATATGTAAAGCAAATAACATCTTCATATCCTGATTCTTTTAATAAAATAGCAATCACTCTCGAATCAATTCCTCCACTAAGTGGTACTATTGCAGTCCTATTGCCAAGAATTGTGATTAATCTATTGGCCACATTCTTATACACTATCTCCAGATCCTCACTTAATTCATTAACGTTTTCATTTTTACTTTCATTGTGCTTAAATATAAAATAATCTTCTAATTTCAATTTGCTATTCTTACTATCGAAAAAAAGATACTCTCCTGCCTGGATTTGTTTAATTTCATCGTATAGTGTATCGCTACCGGTTACATAAGCTGTTAATAAATATTCTACTGATGATATTTCGCTTATTTTTTTTAGTTTTAATTCATCACGAAGTAAATATGCATCATCTGTAATGTGAAAACTATTATTTTTACTACTATAAAAAAGTGGGAAACTCCGTACCCGGTCAACAGCAGCTAAAACAATATCATTTTTTTCTATAATAACCGAAAAAAAACCGTTAGCATTTTTTAATAATCTTTCAAAATTATCGGGATTATTGGCACTGCTAAAATAATTAAGCATTTTTTCACCATAATAATAATTATCTTTATCATCAAACAAATATCCTTTTACATAAATCCCATCTCTGTTGTGCCATTTAAATCCTTTATTTTTATTTAAGTTAATCATTATCTTTAAATCTAATTCCCTGTGTGCTTTATTTTTTATTTCTCTTTAAAATACTATAAAATAATTTCTTGTCCACTTCTGTAAATACAAAAAAGTCTTTAAAACTAAATTTTTCTTTAAAAACAAACCACATAATATATGTTACTCCATAAAAAAAATAGGAAATACTCGAAGCTACGGCTGCACCATTAATCCCCCAAACAGGTATTAATATAAAATTGAATATAACATTTAAAACTACTACAAGAAACGAAATAACTAAATGTACTTTTGGTTTCCCCTGTGAAAAAAAATAAGGCGTAGACACCTTTGCAATTGAGGCAAAAATAATACCTGAAAATAAGATAATTGTAACCGTTGATGCTCTTTGAAAAGCCCGCCCGAAAATTAGAGGAATTAAAGGTGTTAAAAAAGACCCTATTGTAATTAGCACAATACATATATAGAAAGTATATTTTATTGTCATACTCGTTAAAAAATTACGCTTAGGTGAAAATTTATCTATATTGTATAGCCTGCCCAATAAAGCTGTATTTACACTATCAGGAATTAAGAGTATTGATTCTGCAAACGAAACACCTATCGAATATATGCCTAGCTCTCCAATACCAAGCATATTCTTTATCATAAACTGGTCTACTTTGTAGTTTAAAAATATAAATAATGCAGAAAAATATATTATAAGCCCGTATTGAAATTCTTTTTTAAGAAGACCTACATTAAGTTTAAATCTATACCCAATACCTACATTTCTTAGTAAAAAAAAAGAATTAAGAAAAAAAGAAATTACATATGCAGAAAAAATTAATTTTACGTTGACCCTTCTAAAAATAAAAAGCAAAGTAATAAGTATTAACCTAATAATAAGACTGGTTATATAATATTGATTTAGCTTAACTATTCTTTCGTTACCAATGTAAAAGCCTGCAGCAGAAGTTAGAAGATAACTAAAAAAGACGAACAGCAACCCCAAAATTACAAAAGATAAATCATAGTCACTTAAGATGACGCCAAAATATTTTAATGTAAAAATTATTATAGATATTATAAAAAAATTAATTATTAAATAACTTATATTGTTATTAAATACTTCTTCTTCTGAATAAGTTGTGCGTTTCTGAAAATAAGTAGTAGCATTATTAATACCAAAATGCCCATAGGAAGCTATTAAGCCAAAAACCAGCAATAAATAAGCTATTGACCCTTTACCTTCGGGACCTAATGCTCTTGCTGTAATAATACTGATAGTAAAACCGATTACTGCATTAATTATCTCAGCTATAAAGTTACTGGAAATGTTTTTTGCGTAACCCATTTTTTATAAAAATACCAAGCATGAATTCTTAAAATAATAAATTAAAATAGTATATAGCAGTCTTCCTTTAAAGCTATAATAAAATTGACTATAAACTTTTATCATTCAGCAAACACCTTAATACATGGTATTGTACAGTCTTATCAATATATGGACAAAAAGGTATGCTAAATATATTTTCCGAGCATTCCTCACTTACTACCAAATATCCCTGCCTATATCCCAGATATGCAAATGCCTTCTGCAAATGAAGTGGCTTCGGATAATAAATAGCCGAAGGTATGTTATTTTCCTTTAGTAAATTCAAATAATAACCCCTGTTATTCTTTTTCGGCCTTATAGAGTATAATGCCCGGGCACTTTTATACCCCTCTGGGATTTCCTGTAAATAAAATTTCTCTGAAAGAGCCTCGCTGTATCTCTGTGCAACTTCCTGCCTTTTCTCAATCTCTTCAGGGAATATCTCAAACTTTGCAAGAAGTATAGCAGCCTGAATCGTATCCAGCCTCCCATTTATTCCAGGCCTTATATTATCATATTTATCTTTTCCCTTACCATGAACCCTTATTGACCTTAATATTTCTGCTAAATCATCGTTATCCGTAAATATCATACCCCCATCACCATAGCACCCCAATGGTTTGGAAGGGAAAAAAGATGTACACCCGATATCAGAAAGAGAACAAGCTTTTCTTCCTTTAAATTCAGCTCCAAATGATTGTGCAGCATCTTCAATAACAAACATATTATATTCTTTTGCAATGTTATTTATCTTTTCATAATCTGCAGGCAACCCGAATATATCAACCGCGATTATACCCTTAATATTCTTGTGGTTAATTTCTTTACCGTTTGCAGGGTCCACAGGATTATTTAAGAACTCCCTGATTTTTTGAGGGCTAATATTGTAGGTATTCTCATCAATATCAATAAATACAGGCTTTGCACCAAGTAGAGCTACTACTTCTGCTGTTGATATAAATGTAAATGGTGTAGTTATTACATAATCCCCTGGCCCAATGTCGTAAGCCATAAGTGACATGAGAAGCGCATCTGTGCCACTCGAGCAGGAAATAGCATGCTTTATGCCGACATAATTTGAGAGTTTTTCTTCAAGCTCGAATACTTCGGGGCCCATTATATATTTTCCGTGGTCAAGAACTTTTTTAATATTGTCTTCAATTTTTTCGCGTATTAAATTTTGCTGGGCTTTTAAGTCAATAAATTCCATAATTCAATTAAAATATATTAATTTCTGACAAATACAATAAAGTAATTTTTTATTTAACCGGTTATCCTTTAAGAGGTATCAGCTTATCTTTACTTTTATCTAATTTATATCTATCTCCACATTCACATAAAGCTTCATCATTTTCATTAAAATTAAGTTTGCATCCACATCTGCAAACCCAGCCAATTTGTCTTGCAGGATTACCAACTACCAGAGCATTTGGCCTCACATCTTTTGTGACAACTGCTCCTGCACCAATAAAACAGTACTCTCCAAGTTCATTCCCGCAGACAATGGTAGCATTTGCACCAATAGTAGCACCCTTTCTTACTATAGTTTTTTTATATTCACTTTTTCTATTGACGAAAGCTCTCGGGTTTATAACATTTGTTAACACACAAGAAGGGCCTAAAAATGCATCATCTTCTATTATTACGTCGTCATACACAGATACATTATTTTGAATTTTAACGTTATTACCAATAACAGCCTTTGACCCTATATTAACATTCTGACCGATTACACAATTTTCACCGATTTTTGCGCCCGACATAATATGAGAAAAATGCCATATTTTAGTGCCACTACCTATGTTTGCATTTTTATCTACATATGAACTCTCATGGATATAATACTTTTTTTTGCTCATTTAATTAAAATTATTTTATTTTAAATATACAGTCCTTCCACTGTCAAGAGATTTCTGGCTTGCTTCTAAAACTCTTAAAACTTTTAACCCTTCTATGCCATCTGTTACTGGCTTTCTACAATTTACCACACAATCAATAAAATGCCTGCACTCATTTTCCAGAGGTTCAGATTCCTCTACAGAAACTTTTTCAAAATTTTTCCTGTTCAGAATTTGATTTCCATTTCTCCACTCAACTTTATTGGGGTAAATTAACAATTTTTCTTCCCAGGATTTTGTGTCATTAAAAACTGCCATCTTTTCGCTACCAACAATAACGAGCTCCTGACTCTTATATGGGTGCAACCATGAAACAAAAATATGTGCTTTGGTTCCATTTGAAAAATTCAGGAATGTTAAAGTGGTATCAGCAACTTTTTCACTCAAAAAATAACCACCATTGGTAGAAACACTTTCCGGTTCTTCATCTAATAGAGATAAAATCATTGAAATATCATGGGGTGCAAAGCTCCATAAAATATTTTCTTTCATCCTGATCTTTCCAAAATTTAACCTATTTGAATAAAGATATTGTATTTTTCCCAGCTCACCGGATTTTACTATTTCCTTAAGTCTTTCAAAAGCAGAGTGATATTGAAGTAGATGCCCTACCATTAGAATGCAATTATTTTCTTCTGCCAGCTTAATTAACTGCTCGCCATCTTTACTGCTTAACGAAAGCGGCTTTTCCACAAAAACGCTTTTACCTGATAAAATTGCCTTTCTGGAATACTCATAATGCATTTCAGCGGGTAAGGCAATTACAATAGCTTTAATTTCTTTATCTCTTAGCAAATCATCAAATTCTGTAGTTACTTTTACCCCGGGATAATTTTTACTTATATCCAGTAATGCATTTTCATCTACATCACAAATACAATGAAGGCATTTAAGATTGTAAAAAGTTCTTACTAAATTTCTGCCCCAGTACCCTGTCCCGGCTACTGCAATTTTTATATTTTTTTCATTCATTATGCTAA
>JAQVHC010000047.1:7050-9064 GCA_028696435.1 Actinomycetota bacterium
GCATTTTCATCTACATCACAAATACAATGAAGGCATTTAAGATTGTAAAAAGTTCTTACTAAATTTCTGCCCCAGTACCCTGTCCCGGCTACTGCAATTTTTATATTTTTTTCATTCATTATGCTAATAAAATATTTATGTACTTTATTAATAAGATAGGTTTATACCCTGTGAATTTTATCATATTTTAATTTATTTACTTTAAATTTTTTCATATTTATACAAATTATTTAAATCAACTACTTTATCTTTGTTTCCCAGAATTTTTTCTCAGCAGAAGTTAATTTCTTCTTGAGTTACTAAGATTTTATCACTAATGTCATTAGGGTAGGATTATAGCACTATAAAAATAGATAATTCTATTTTTTTATTTTTCTCAAAAGCTACGGGTAATTCTAACTTACAGGTGGCAGTTCTTTGCTACCCCTTTATTAGCGGCATATCTAAAATTTTATAGATTTTTGGGGAGCAGTATAATTTTAAAGAATTTTTTTACTCTGTATACTTACTTTTAATACCCATAAATCTGATTGGCAAACAGTATTATCTTATCCGTGTAATTGCTGCCAGGAGCCCACCTGCCGTTTAAAAATCCAAGTGTTGTATCTCCAGTATATCTCCAGTGGGTAGATGAGTGTCTCGGATCATACGTTACACTACAATACCCGTTTATATGGTTCGGGTAATAATACCATGCAAGATGTGCATAATGGGCAATAACCCCAAGCTCTTCGCTGGTAAATGTATTATACAGGTAATTACCCTTATTATCTTTCTCACCAGTCGCGCCTAGCCCGCAGAAATTGTTGGCACTGGCCGGGACAATACCTTTATAGGTTAAGAATCCCGTTTCGTGGCACATCATTGCCCATGCAATATCAGCTCTGATATTAAAGGTTTTTCCATACTTTATGTATAGTGGGGCAATTCTCTCAGCCCTTTTTATCACATCAGAACTTAAGTTCCTGTTCTTAAATATCTTAACCAGCTGTTCAGCAGTTACTTCTGTATAGCCTACAACACTTGTTTTATTAGTTATGGGTGAAGTGTTAGCAGGATATGTTTTTTCAGCTTCTTTTACTGTTACCTTTGCGGTAGCCATTCCCGAAGCTGCACCCTTATCATCTTTAACTGTGAGCTTTACTGTATATTCACCTGCTTTTGAGTAGGTGTGAGAAGGTTTTACCCCGCTTCCGGTCTTGCTGTTATCACCAAAATCCCAGATATATTCCTTTATAGTTCCATCGGAATCTGAAGACTTTGATCCATCAAGGGTAAGCTCTTTTCCTGCTATAGCAGTATATGGTCCTCCTGCATTTGCAGTGGGAGCTTTATTTGGTTCATTTATTGTAACAGTTAAAGTATCAGTTGAAGTTACGTTTTCAAATGCAGTAACTTTTAGAGTAACTGTATACTTCCCTGCTTTATCATAGGTATGTTTTATTACCGGCTCATTTACAGTTTCATCATAAGTTCCATCCCCATTCCAATCCCAGGAGTATGAAATTTTAATTCCATCAGAGAGAGGAGAAACTTTACTCTGCGATGCATCAAAGGTTAATTCTTTACCTGCATCTGCAGTCTTATCTTCTCCAGCTTCAGCTATAACTGTCTTTGTGGGCGGGGTTTCCTGATTCTGTCCACTAATTGTATTTTCTCCTGATTCTCCAGAACCTTCCTGATTACTTACAGAACCATTCTGATTATTTTCTCCTGCAGTTCCACCGGCTCCATTTCCCCCTCCACTATTATTCTCATTGCCTTCTATAACTTCTTCCTGTACCGTAACTGTAGTTTCAGCCACTCCCGAAGCTGCACCCTTATCATCTTTAACTGTGAGCTTTACTGTATATTCACCTGCTTTTGTGTAGGTGTGAGAAGGTTTTACCCCGCTTCCAGTCTTGCTGTTATCACCAAAATCCCATATATATTCCTTTATAGTTCCATCGGAATCTGAAGACTTTGATCCATCAAGGGTAAGCTCTTTTCCTGCTGTAGCAGTATATGGTCCTCC
>JAQVHC010000048.1 GCA_028696435.1 Actinomycetota bacterium
ACATTTTTACCATATCAAAACGGTTCCATGCTTCTACATAATTCCCCCAGTTCCACTCTTCTGGGAATAAATGAATCCCTCCTTTATAAATTTCACTGCTGGTCTTAAGCCCTGCAGTAAATGAAAATAAATACGGAAAAAGCACACATATGCTAACCAGAATTAATACTAATAAGTAAAAAAGACCTATTAATCGCCCTCCTCGCGAACGCCATTCTGTATTTGACATAACTCCCCGATTAACCGAACCGCTCATTAAATTCTCCCCTGTTTATTTCTATTCAAAAAAATAAATGCCGCACAAAAACAATCTGTACTAATTATTAAAATTCTCCCTGTTGCTCTTTTTGTGACCACCAGACGTATAGAAAACTAAATACACCAAGAATAACCAGAATTGATACGCTCCAGGCAGCAGCCAGACCAAAATCATTCATACTAAATGCAGTTTCATAAATTACTATAGCCGGTGTCCTTGTAGAATTGCCAGGTCCCCCACCGGTCAGAATAAAAGGTTCTGTAAATACCTGTGACACAAAAATAATCTGCATTACCACAAGAATCTTTATTCTAGAGCTTATGTAAGGGAGAGTAATATACCTGATACGTTTAAAGACTGAAAATCCATCAAGTTCTGCTGCCTCATATAATTCCAATGGAATTTCTCTTAAAGCAGATAGATATATCAGAGTAGTGCCTCCTGCTCCAAACCATGTCATAACTATAATAATCGCAGGCTTTACCAGTGCCGGGTCCTGCAACCAGAGTTGTGGTGGAATACCGGCTAACTTCAGCAAGCTATTCAATATGCCTTCATTAGGTGCATAGATCTGCCTCCAGACTATAAGCCCGACCGATACCGGTATCAAAGCCGGTAAGTAAACTATGGTCTGGAATAAAGAAGTAAGTCGCCGCATTTCATTAATAATTATAGCCAGAATAATTGGAACCAGTGCCCCCAATATAAGACTGAGCAATACAAAGACGAGGACATTCTTCCAGGCTGTGTAAAAAACAGGATTTTTCAACATACGTAAATAGTTATTAAGGCCAACCCATCCCTGAAAACCCATAATATTAACCCTCTGAAAACTGTAAACAATCGTTTTACACATTGGGTACCAGCAAGCTATAGTAAAGACAATAAAAAATGGCAACAGGAAGAGATATGCTACTCCCTGCCTTTTCCAGTTAATTTTTTTTCGTATTTTTGTCCCCATCTTTATAATTTATCTTTATAATATACCTGTTTACCTATCATCTTCTTATTCTATATTCTCTTTCTTATTCGCTATTTTTAAGCAAGAGGTGGTAGAACTATAATATCATAATATATTATCCACCACCTCTTGCTTACCTGCTTACCTGATGTGGCATAAGTTCAAAAGTTTATTCTTATCTTTCTTATCTTACTTCAATAAATCAAGTACACCCGTTTGATAGTTATTAGCAGCATTTTCAAGAAGAGCGGCAACGTCGGCATTCTCATCTACAAGAATAGTACTTACAATTTCCCCGAGTAATGCATAGTATTCCTGAAAAGCTACCTGACCTTCTGATGCTATAACGATTTTGCCTGCTTTCATAGCATCCCTGAAAGGTTTGTAGTTTTCAACTGGCATATTTGCATATTTTGCTTCAACTACTTCATAAGCATCCTGAAAATCTCCTACAAATGTAGGTAATAACGGAGTGCCAACAACAACTGTTGGATCTTCTTTACCGGCCTCAAAGTTAGCTATAATTTCATCAGGGTCAAGATATGTCCACAACCTGAAGTATGCAGCTGCCTCAATCTGGTCTTCAGTTGCTCTGGAACTAACCATAAAAATGTTACCGCCGCCCAGAGAAGTGATCTTTCCATCCGGTCCAACCGGTAATGGAGCATAACCAAACTGATTCATATCAACCTCAGGATAGTTCTCCATAATCCACTTTAAACAATCACCTGCAAACAAAGACATACCAGCACGCCCGAGTGCAACTTCTATATTATTAGTATCCCAGACAAGGTTTTCGAGCGGTAATACATCATATTTCCAGCGCAGATCCTTAATAAAGTTCAGTGTAGAAAGCATTGCATCATTATTAAAACCTGCTTTATATGTTCCATCATCCTGCTCGATTGCAACATCTTCAGTTTTGAAGCCTGAATAATCAAAAGCCAGTACAGTAGTGTGCCAGCCAGCTTGATGTACTTCTCCTGTGCACATTGCAAAACCTTCTACTCCTGCATCACGATCAGTAAGAGTATCTGCTGCAGCCACAAATTCATCCCATGTCTCTGGCGGTCCATCTATACCGGCAGCTTCAAACATGTTGATGTTATAAACCAGACCCATTGAATATGCATTCCATGGAATACCATATATCTTTCCATCCTGGGATACTGCATCAATCAGAGTAGGATTAAATACATCTCTTAGTCCCTGCTCATCAAAGATTTTAGTAAGATCAGCACAGACGCCCTGTCTTATCATCATACCGGGGTCTGTAAGGTAAACCAGGAATAAGGTTGGTTCCTGATTTGCAGCCAGCATTGGTGGGAACGAATCAGGAGAATAAACATAATCAGTCCCTTCAACAGTTACATTCGGATACATTTCCTCAAAACGTGCGACCTGCTCCTGCCAGAATTTAAACTTGGCCGGCTGGGATTCTGGTGGAACATCACCCACAGTAATTGTAACCTCACGACCACCAGCAATTTGCTCTGGCATTGTGAGAATTCTGGGTAATTCTCCTTCTGATGGTTCTTCAACTACTTCTTCTCCTGTGGGCTCTTCTGCAGTCACTTCTTCTCCAGCCACCTCTTCTTTAGTTGCTTCTTCAGTTGCTTTTGTTTTACATCCACTAAAGGAGAAGCTTAGAACCATTGACACACAAATTGATAGCAGAATAATCCATAATAATGATTTTTTCACTTCTGCTCTCCTTTCCTTTTAGTTTACATTTTTTTAAATTTTTATTAAAATTTTTTTGAGATTTGTTCAGTTATGCATTAAAGCTTCATCCAGCCATATCTGTTCAAATCTCACTTTTATTTTTCAAATAGCCTCCTTTCTGTTTTCTATTTTTCTATTTTTTATTTACGCTATTCTATTAATAGCTTTTTGTATTTTCGCAAAATACATATAAGTATAATTAGTTAAAATGTAAGGGCTTACATTTAATTTCAAAAAAAGATGGCTGTAATTTTTAGCGAGATTTGTATTTTTCTTGTGATTCTATTGTGATTTTCATAAAAATTTAAATGTAAGCGTTTACAATTATTAGTTTTTATTATAATATAAAAAAAACCAATTGCAAGGATTTTTTATATTATTTTTAAAACTATTAAAGCTGGTAAAAATAAATGGCAGAAAAGAAAAAAAATTCAATATATGAAATTGCTAATAAAGCAGGAGTTTCTATTGCTACAGTGTCCAGAGTTTTAAATAACAGCTCATTAGTAAAGGACTCAACTAAGAAACGGGTGCAAAAAGTGATTGAAGAATTAGACTACAGACCTAATTTCTTTGCACGGAATCTTGTTAAAAACAAAAGCAAAACAATTGGTCTTTTAATACCGGATATAATAAACCCTGTTTTTCCGGAAATGGCAAAAGGTATAAGCGATAAAGCTTTTTTAAAAGGGTATACAGTTTTTCTGTGCAATACGGAATCTTCAGTTATAAAAGAAACTGAAATCTTAAAAAATCTATTAGAAAAAAATGTAGCAGGTGTTATTTTTATTTCGACAGAAATGAACAAATCTAGAGGGGACTTCCAGCATTATTTGTATTTATATAATAATAATATTCCAACAGTTTTTATAAATGGAATGCTTAAAGACATTGATATTCCTTTTATTAGAATTAATGAAGAAAAAGCTGGCTATCTTGCTACAAAACATATGTTAGAAAAAGGAATAAAAAAAATTGCATTCCTTGGTGGCTCGTTAAAATTTACACCTACTTACGAAAAACTGCAGGGTTATAAAAAAGCACTTAAAGAATCCGGGCTGCCCATTGAAAAAGAATACATAATGTTTGATAACTATAACGTAGAAACTTGCTTTGCGAATGCTATCAAACTACTGGAATCTGACAATAAACCTGGAGGAATAATAACGGCGAGTGATGTTTTAGCAATAGAAGTAATTAAAGCAGCCAGTACAAAAGGACTTAATGTTCCAGAAGATTTAAAGGTTATAGGATTTGATGATATTAGTTTTTCTTCTACCTATACTCCTTCTATAACAACAATTGCACAACCAAAATATGAGATGGGTGCTATGGCATTAGAGATGTTAGTAAACCTCATAGAGAAAAAAGATATACCCAGAAGAAACATTCTGGTTGAACCCAGACTTATTATAAGAGATTCATGCCCGTAGATTTTATTTAAGATTTTATTTATATTATTAGTTCTATAACATTTGGATTTTAAATAATTATGGAAAGCTTAAAATACGGAAAAACTACGGATATTAATTCGATTCCTGAATCAATATCTGACAGCTCTGGTAGTATACTTAAAACGACCAGTATCTCAAGCCTTGACTGTGGCCTTATTCCTTATAAACAGGCCTATGAAATGCAGCTTAAAATTTTTGAGATAATAAAATCTGAATCCAGACCTGGTGTTATACTTCTTCTCGAGCATAACCCTGTTATAACAATAGGTCACAATAAAAATTTAAAAAACCTTCTTGTAACAGAAGAAGAACTTAAACTAAAAAATATAGAATTAATCCAATCCGACCGTGGCGGGGATATAACGGTGCACTCACCGGGGCAGATTGTCTGTTACACGATTATAAATCTGGCTTTGATGCAAAAAGATTTATCTCTTTTCGTTTATAATCTTGAAGAAGTAATAATAGATGTTCTTAAAAAATTTGGAATCCACGCAATGAGGATAAAGGGGTGCAGAGGAGTATTTGTAAATGGTTATAAAATTGCTTCCATTGGTTTAAAGGTAAAAAGATGGATCACATTTCACGGTTTTTCTTTAAATGTAAACAATAATTTGAAATATTTTGATTATATAATAGCCTGCGGCCTTAGAGATCATCCACAAACTTCAATGAAAAAAATTTTAAAGAGACCGGTAAACATTCTCAATATTAAGGAGGAAATAATAAAAAGTTTCAGCAATATCTTTAGAATACCTGTAAATAAAATCGAAAATTTTTAGGGGATATCAGGAAATACTAGTTGCTTCCTTCAGTCACTATTTTTTAACTCTGATTTTTTATTACTATTTCTTTTAATAACACCTTTATTACTGCTTTATCCGTCAATACTTTTGCTGTCTCTTTTGCTGCTACTTCTACTTTTTACTTCTACTTTTGCTTTTGCTTTTTTCCTTTATGTTATTTTCATTATTGCTATTATTACTCTTAATGCTATTCTTCTTGCAGCTACTGCTTTTTTTATTACCTTTATCACTTTTTTTATTACCCTCTCCGTCTTCCTTTTTTAATACTTCATACATTTCCTTAAATACTTCTAATGGTTCTTCAAACAATCTTTTTGGAAAAAAGGGCAGCAGTGAAGCAAAAGCTTTCCTCATATCATCGGTCATCCTTCGTGGTTTCGTCAGAACTCTGTCTATAAAATCCTCTGCGAAAACAGTTCTCAGATGACGTCTGTCAATCTCTATTTTCTTATTACAACTGTCACAGACCACACTCCTAAGGTAATTCCCGACATAATATACTGTATGAGGCGATTCTTTATTACAGTTTATACAAAAAAGCATTATTTTTGTTTCTTTATCCTTTATCACCACCAACCACCTCCCGGGTTAACAATCTTACTATCATAATTTCAAATAATATCCAGTATCTTCTTCAACTCTGCCTGTTCTTTCTTATGTCATTATTATTCTATTTTTTAATTCTACAGGATTTTATAGTAAACATCCTTACCCTTATCCTGTATGCTCATAATAGCTTCGTACATTTTAGAATTCTTCCAGACGAACTATAAACTATACCGGGATAACCTAATGTTAAATGCTTATAGCACTCTTACTATAATAACACATAAAAAACCATAAAATATTAACTTTTTGTAGCTTTTTTCAAGTATCATGGAACTTTTGTCCTTGAAATGTTAAATATAGCAGCTATTTTCTGCTGATGCCTGATAATTTCTGCCGGGTTCCAGATAATAAAGGCCGGCAATTCCTGTTGATAGTTTTCTGTAGCAGTGCTTTTCACAATTTTTAAATTATTTTGAATATTTGTGCAGTATATGTGCAATTATTTAACCACATGCTATATTAAGTTACAGCCAATTTCAAGCTTTAGAAAGGCGTTAGGGACCTCAATGCCCTTTTATACAAATCGGGTAAAACAGGTAAAATAAAAAGTTCGCATATTTTCTGTACTATTTATCATTTTTTAAGTATATTTTTAGAAATATCAGGACTATGACAGGTTATGAAATGTTATGTTATAGCTTATAATTCATAAGGAGTTTATAAAGTTGTTCATTACCAGTATTGCAGTGAATATTTATTTGATTTTTAAAATATGAATATCAAAGAACAGAAGCAAAAAATAAAATTAATAGTTTGTGATGTAATTTACGATGAATTAAAAAATAAGTTAACAGAAGAATGGGACATAGCAAGTTTTGAAAAAAGTCTTCATGAGCATAGTGATAAACTCAGAGAAAAGCTTCAGAATGAAATAAATAAATCCCAGAATTATGATATTATCGTTCTGGGTTATGGACTGTGTGGTAATGGAACACTGGGGCTTGTGTCTCCAAAAGTGCCTATTGTTATACCAAAGGTTGACGATTGCATAACACTGCTCCTGGGCTCCACAGAGGAACGGAAAAAACAATTAAAAATTGAGCCCGGAACTTATTTTCTAACCCGGGGTTATATTGGTGAGACCGGTGATTTCATCTTACCCGGCATATCTGAAATTAAAAATAAGTATGATAAAGATACATTGCAATGGGTGGTAAAAGAAATGTTGAAGAATTACAGAAAAATTGCTTTCATTGATACCGGGAATTATAATTCTTCAGAATACAAAGAAAAAGCCCGTCAGGAAGCCGTAAAGCTGGGTTTAAAATTTGAAGAAATAAAGGGTTCTAATAAAATTCTTGATAAGGTTGTTAACAAAAACTGGAATGGCCAGTTTATAATTATAAGACCCGGTGCCATAATAACTTCTGATATGTTTGATTAAGAAGAAGAAGGAGGAGGAGGAGGAGGAAATATATAATAATAAGAATAAGGATAAGCTTTAAGTACATAAGTTATAAATAGATAAAAAGAGGGAGGAAATAACATGCCAACAATAGTAACAGGAAAGAATTGCGAAGTTAAATTTGGCCCGGGACTGCCAACAGTTATTATAGGCGAAAGGATTAACCCTACCGGTAGAAAAAAACTGGCAGAAGAATTAAAAAAAGGTAACCTGGAAATAGTTGAGGAGGATGCCAGAAAACAGGCAGAAGCAGGTGCTGATATAATAGATGTCAATGTGGGAGCTGCAGGAGTAAATGAAGTAGAGATGCTCGTAAAAGCTATAGGTAAAGTGATGGAAGTTACTGATAAACCTATTTGCATTGACTCATCAAATCCAGAAGCAATCAAAAAGGCTATTGAGGTATATCCTTATAAAGCTTTGATAAACTCGGTAAATGGAGAAGAGAAATCCATAGAAACAATTCTTCCTATAGTAAAAGAAAGTGGTAGCGCAGTAATATGTCTGCCTATGGATAAAAAAGGTATTCCCGGCAGTGTTGAAGAAAGACTGAATATAACCAGAAGGATTATTCAAAAAGCAGAATCTTTAGGTATAAAGAAGGAAGATATCGTAGTTGACTGCCTGGCAATGGCTGCTGCTACAGATCCTTCTTCAGTAAAAGTTACCCTCGAAACTATCAAAAAAGTTACAGATGAGCTTGGCGTTTCTACTACACTTGGTGCTTCTAACGTTAGCTTTGGAATGCCAGATCGGCCTTTGCTAAATATGCTTTTTTTATCCATGGCTATACTTAATGGCTTAACGAGCCCTATACTGGATCCGCTATCTGATGGCATACTGGAGGCAGTCAGGGGTGCTGATTTTCTTGCAGGCAGAGACCCGTATGGTATGAATTACATTACAGCACAGAGAAACAGGATGAAATAAATTTTAAACTTATAAAATTTTATCCTTAGAATAAAGTAGAGATCTACTTTCGTTTTTTTATTAGGTTTTTTCCCTTATAATCCTTAATGATTTTTAAAGTATTTTGTAAATTCTTGTAAATATTAAAATGGAATTAGCATGATAGAAAAAAAAATTGAGATAGAAATTGAACCAGCAGGTAAAAGGATTTTTCTAGAAAATCCGGTTAATGGGCTTGATGCTATCTTAAATTCAGGTATTCATATAAAATCCGAATGCGGGGGTAAGGGTACCTGCGGTAAATGTAAAATAATTATTATTGATAACAAAGATAATATCACCCTCAGCAAACAGGAAAAAAAGATTCTAACAGATAAAGAAATAAAACACGGTGTCAGACTGGCCTGCCAGCAAATATTTGACAGAAATTTAAAGATATTTATCCCTCCCTCCTCTCTGATAGAAGAGCAAAAACTCCAGATTGAAGGAGAAGAGTTAGATATCAGAGTTGACCCTATCTGCAAAAAATATTTTCTCAATCTTGAAAAAGCAACACTTGAAGATTTAAAGTCTGATTTTAGCCGGATAAATGAAACTTTAAATAAAGAATATGGAAAGAAAGCCGGAAATATAGATTTTAAAGTTTTAACCCAAATGCCTCTAGTTATAAGAGAGAACTCCTGGAAGATTACAACTACACTAAGAGAAAAAACAAAAGAAAACGAAATAATTTTTATCGAAGGGGGGAATAAAACTGCTAACAATTATGCAGTAGCTGTGGATCTCGGTACCACAAAAATTGCTGTTCTGCTTATAGATTTATTAAGGGGAGAAACCATAGACGGTATTGGTATCATGAATCCCCAGATAGCGTTTGGCGAAGATGTGATGTCCAGGCTGGGTTTTGCTAT
>JAQVHC010000049.1 GCA_028696435.1 Actinomycetota bacterium
GAAGAAGAAGAAGATACTGCTATAGCCGGGGAACCTGAGTTTATAATGAATATCTTAAGAGTGATGAACAGACAGGAAGGCGATAGTATACCCGTAAGTGCATTTATGGGAGCAGAAGATGGTACCTTTCCTCCTGGAACTGCAGCATATGAGAAAAGAGGAATTGCGATAAATGTTCCTGAATGGCAAAAAGACAAATGTATACAATGCAACCAGTGTTCATTTATATGTCCGCATGCTGTAATCAGACCGGTACTTCTTACTGATGAAGAACTAAAAAGTGCACCTGAGGGTTTTGAGACTGTAGCGGCAAAAGGCAAAGGGCTTGACCAATTTGCTTATAGAGTGCAGATAAGTCCACTTGATTGTACCGGTTGTGGAAATTGTGCCAATATCTGTCCTGCAAAAGAGAAAGCTCTTATTATGAGGCCGCTTGATTCGCAGATGGACCAGGTTAAAAATTGGGACTTTTCAACAAAAATTCCGGTTAAAGATAACATTATGTCTGCTGATACAGTGAAGGGAAGTCAGTTCAGAAAACCACTGCTTGAATTTTCGGGTGCCTGTGGTGGATGTGGCGAAACTCCTTATGCAAAACTGGCAACCCAGTTATTTGGTGACAGAATGATTATTGCTAATGCTACAGGGTGCTCATCTATATGGGGTGGCTCAGCTCCCTCAACACCTTACACTGTTAATGTAAAGGGGAAAGGACCAGCATGGGCAAATTCATTATTTGAGGATAATGCTGAGTATGGATACGGTATGGTTCTTGCTATAAAGCAGATGAGAAACAGAATAGAAAATTATATAAGGCAATTATGTGAGCTTAATATTAGTCAGGAAGCAAGGGATGTTCTGGCGGAATGGCTCAGTACAAAAGACGAAGTAGAAGCAAACAGGAAATCTACTGAAAAGTTATTAGATTTATTTAATAAAGATTTCGATGATGATAAAGCTAACGAGCTTAAAAATAAAATACTGGAACTCAAAGATTACCTGATTAAAAAATCTATATGGGCACTGGGTGGTGACGGCTGGGCATATGATATAGGATTTGGAGGCCTGGACCATGTAATTGCCTCTGGAGAAAATATAAATATACTTGTATTTGATACAGAGGTTTACTCAAACACTGGAGGCCAGTCATCAAAGGCAACACCGCTTGGAGCAGTCGCCAAGTTTGCTGCTTCAGGTAAGAAAGTTAAGAAAAAAGACCTCGGCCTTATGGCTATAACTTATGGGTATGTGTACGTTGCCCAGGTTGCAATGGGTGCGAGCTATAAGCAAACGCTAAAAGCATTTATTGAAGCGGAGCAATATAATGGACCCTCGCTTATTATAGCCTATTCACCATGTATTAATCATGGTATCTATGCCGGGATGGGCTGCTCTCAGTTAAGGGAAAAGCAGGCAGTTGATGCAGGATACTGGCATCTTTACAGGTATAATCCTGAACTAAAGAAAAGCGGGGAGAATCCGTTTGTACTGGATTCAAAAGAGCCGAGTGAATCATTTAGAGAGTTTTTAATGGGTGAAGTAAGATATGCATCTCTTACCAAGACTTTTCCTGAAATTGCAGAAGAACTTTTTACAAAAGCTGAGAAGGACGCCAGAGAAAAATATGAGAAATACAGGGCAATGGCGCAGTCAAAATAGACTGATTTAAATTTAATATTAATACTTTAAAAAAATTATATATCTTTGAAATGAGATACAACAGAGGTTGAGGCTCAGGATATGAGAAAAGATCAAGCGTAAGAAAAGTAAGAAGAATAATACGCAGGGAGGACGAGACATAGAAGGGATGAGGCGTAAGAAAGATATAGTAGTTTTAAAATTCGGCGGCACTTCTGTAGGCGACACTGAAAAAATAAAAAGAGTTGCTGAGAAAATAATACGTTGCAAGAATGAAGGTAAAAGCGTTGTTGTTGTTGTTTCAGCTATGGGCGACACTACCGATAAGCTAATTGGCCTTGCAGGTGAAATAGCTTCTAATCCATCCCGGCGCGAAATGGACATGCTTGTATCTACAGGTGAGTGTGTGTCAGGGTCACTTCTGGCAATGGCAATTCAGGAAAAAGGTTACAAATCTGTTTCTCTCACAGGAGGACAGGCAGGAATAGTAACTGATGAGCTTTATTCCAATGCAAAAATTTTAAATATCAGAACAGAAAGAATATTAAAAGAATTAAGAAGGGACAGGATAGTAATTGTTGCAGGATTTCAGGGCGTTGATATAGGTGGCAATATTACTACACTTGGCAGAGGAGGTTCTGATACAACTGCTGTTGCGCTTGCTACCGCCCTGAAAGCAAAATATTGTGAAATTTATACAGATGTTGAAGGCGTCTATTCAGCTGATCCTAATATGGTTGGGGAAGCTAAAAAGCTGGAGTCAATTTCATATGATGAAATGCTGGAGCTCGCCTCTTCTGGTGCAAAGGTAATTCACTTAAGGGCAGTGGAGTTTGCAAAAAAAAATAATGTGATATTACATATCAGGTCAAGTTTTAATGATAATGAAGGGACATGGGTTATGGATGATTTTAAAAAAGATGTAAGAATGGAAAGACCTGTAATCACCGGGGTAACTTATGATGTAGGTGAGGCAAAAGTATCAATTTTTGGCCTGGAAGATAAACCCGGGATTGCTGCAGACTTGTTCGGGAGACTGGCAGAAAAAAATATAAACGTCGATTTGATTGTACAAAACGTAAGTGAGAAAAATATTGCTGCTATCTCCTTTACAATAGGAATTGAAGATGTTCCACTGACAAAAAAAGTGCTAAAAAAAATGAAAAATGTTCGTACAGAGATAGATACCGAAATTGCAAAGGTTTCAATAATAGGTGCAGGGATGCAGTCGAATCCCGGGGTAGCGGCAAAGATGTTTAAAATCCTTGCAGAAAAAGATATTAATATTGAAATGATTAGCACATCTCCTATAAGAATTTCGTGTGTAATTAAGGAAAACAGAATAAAAGAAGCAGTAAAAGCACTGCATACTGGTTTTGGACTGGCATAAAAATATAACCGGCCATAATATTGTATTTATTTTTATATTGTTCTAATATATTTTTCACTTATTTACATTCTGGTCCATTGTGTTTTTATCCGTTTTTATTCTGAAGTTAGTAAGAGTTAATAAATTAGTAGTAATGGATACATAAATCTGTTAATAACCCTGGTATTTACAATCCGGGTATTTATAACCTTTTTATTATAAATGAGGAGCTTTATATGGGCAGCAAAGAGTACAATGTAGCAATTGTCGGAGTAACGGGAGCGGTAGGAAAAATATTTCTATCTATACTTGAAGAGAGAAAATTTCCGGTGAAAAATCTTTTTCCACTGGCTTCCCATAGGTCTGCAGGTAAAAAAATAATATTTAACGGTGAGGAACTTGAGGTAAAGGAATTAAATAAGAATTCTTTTACTGGCGTAGATATAGCATTTTTTTCTGCCGGTGCATCAACTTCAAGAGAATTTGCAAAATATGCAGTGAATAGCGGTACTGTGGTGATAGATAACAGCAGCGCATTCAGAATGGAAGAAGACGTACCTCTTATTGTTCCGGAAATAAATAAAAATGAAATATTTAGAAATAATGGCATTATTGCAAATCCTAATTGTTCTACAATCATTATGGTTGTTGCGATAAAACCAATTTATGATTTATCACCGGTAAGGCGGATAGTTGTATCTACATATCAGTCTGTATCGGGTGCAGGAGCAAGGGCAATAGCCGAACTGGAAAACCAGACAAGAGATATAATATGTGAGGGTAAAAAAGATGTTAAATGTGAAGTTTTTCCGGTGCAGATAGCATTTAATGTAATTCCCCATGTGGATGTATTTCTTGATAATGGTTATACAAAAGAAGAAATGAAAATGGTTGATGAAACCCGGAAGATTTTTAATGATAATGAAATAATGGTTTCAGCAACTACGGTAAGAGTTCCTGTTTTTACTTCCCATTCTGAGTCAGTATGGGTAGAGACCAGAGACAGGATTGAACTGGATGCTGTAAAAAAAGCTCTTGCCAGTGGTGAGGGCCTGATTTTAAAAGATGATTTCAGGAACGCTGTATATCCTACTGCGCTTGATTCATCAGGTCAGGATAGTGTATTTGTTGGCAGAGTAAGAGAGGATATATCGACAGAGAATGGAATTACTATGTGGGTTGTTGGTGACCAGCTCAGAAAAGGAGCAGCTTTAAACGCAATTCAAATTGCAGAAGAACTGATAGGCAGGGTCCGATAGTTACCTGTATTTCTCTAATTGTTGCTTTCGAGCAGCCAGTTTTTTTATTTCTGTTTTTTCTTCAGAATATCGATGTTTTTAAGTCTTTCTGCCAGCTCATTCTCAAATCCCCTTGACGTAGGGGTATAGTATCTCTTTGACAGCAATTTATCCGGAAGGTGGTTCTGGTTAACTATTGCTTCATTATAATCGTGAGCATACTTATATCCCCTGCCATAGCCCATTTCTTTCATGAGACGGGTGGGAGCATTTCTTATATGATAGGGAACAGGTAGAGCTCCAAATTCTTCAACGTCCGATTTAACCTTTAAATAGGTTTTGTATAAGGAATTACTTTTGGGAGCCAGAGCAAGGTAAATTGCAGCTTCTAATATTGCAAGATAACCTTCAGGAGGACCAATAAATTCAAAACTCTGTTTTGCTGAAATTGCAACCTGGAGAGCAGCAGGGTCTGCAAGTCCTACATCTTCAGATGCAAATCTAACCATTCTTCTTATAATATACATAGGGTCTTCGCCAGCTTCGATCATTCTAACAGTCCAGTAAACTGCTGCGTCAGGGTCACTGTCTCTAAGGCTTTTATGAAGGGCCGAAATAAGGTTGAAATGTTCTTCTCCGTTTTTATCATAAAGCAATACTTTTTTTTGTATTATATTTTCAATCATTGAAGTGTCAATCATAAGGGGGTCTTTTTTATTTTTATCATAATATGCATTTACAGCGAGCTCGAGTATATTATAGGCAATCCTGGAATCACCATCTGCAAATCTGGCAATAAAATCAATTGTATTTTCATCTATTTTT
Source organism: Actinomycetota bacterium (assembly GCA_028696435.1). Classification (GTDB taxonomy): domain Bacteria; phylum Actinomycetota; class Humimicrobiia; order Humimicrobiales; family Humimicrobiaceae; genus JAQVEM01. The sequence continues at coordinate 5,071 of JAQVHC010000049.1, forward strand.
ACATTGTACTTTCCAAGCCCTCTCTCTTTATCTGTAAGTGCCCTTTTAAGTAAAATTTTTATATCTTCTGGAGAAAGTTTTTCCAGGACAAAAACCTTGGTTCTGGATAGAAGTGCAGAATTTACTTCAAAAGATGGGTTTTCAGTTGTAGCTCCGATTAAAATTATTGTGCCATTCTCTACAAAGGGAAGGAATGCATCCTGTTGTGCTTTATTAAAGCGATGTATCTCATCTACAAATAGTATTGTTTTTATATTATGCTCACGCTTATTATAACTGGCTATCTCCATAATTTCTTTTATTTGCTTTATTCCAGAAGTTACTGCTGAGAAGGAAATAAATTTACATCTGGTTTTTTCGGCAATTATTTTTGCGAGAGTGGTCTTTCCTGAACCCGGTGGTCCCCAGAATATTATTGAATATAATCTGTCGTTTTCTATAATTTCCCTTAAAATTTTACCTTTACCTACAAGATGTTTTTGCCCCACAAACTCATCAAGTGTCTTTGGGCGCATTCTATCGGCAAGTGGAATACTGGAAAAATTATCTATGGATTGTTCTGGTTTAATCTGTTCAAATAAATTCATAGCTTAAAAATTGATATTATTATTTTGTTAATAATGTTTGCTATTAATAACACTGCAGACAATAGTATTGTAAACCCATGTTCTTCTTTTATAAATAATTTAATCCTGGTTCTTAAATAAGGTTTTTAATTTTGATATTAGCCTTCAATTAACTTTATAAAAATTTTACGGTTTCCCGGTCCGTCAAATTCACAAAAATATATACCCTGCCATGTTCCCAGTGCAGGTTTACCCCCATCAATAATTATATTTACAGATTGTCCTACCAGTATTGATTTTATATGTGAGTCAGAATTCCCTTCAAGATGAGAGTAATTTTCATCTACAGGAATCAAACTGCTCAACTTTGAATTAATATCCATCTGTACGGTAGGATCTGCATTTTCATTTACAGTAATTCCGGCTGTGGTATGCGGGACAAATAAACAACAAATACCGTTCTTTATATTATTTCTGGCAATAATATCTTCTATATTTTCAGTAATGTCAACCATCTCAATTCTTCTTGAGGTTTTAATAATAAGGCTTTCAAACATAGTCTTCCCCTTCTTTTAGACGGATTTTTATTTAGCAATTATTAAAATTATAGTGAAAAAAGTAGTTTTTATAAAGTTACAACTTTTTAAAGGAAAAGCTACTTTTTAAAGATTAAATTAAGATATTATTGCCTGATAGAGATTGACATAATTTTTATAATTCTATTAAATGTTATTAGATATTATTAGAAAAAAGCTTGTTTAAGGTAATTTTTTATTTATTCAATTATTATAATTAATAAAAATATAACTGGATAGCGGTAATTATCTTATGAATCCCAAAAAATATAAAGTAACTGGAATTGGCAATGCCATAGTAGATATTCTGGCAAATGTTGAAGATGATTTTCTAAAGGAGCACAATCTCACCAAAGGGACAATGAAAATAGTTAATGAATCTGATATAGAAAAATTGTGTTCACGTATTAAAACATTAAAAAAGGTGTCCGGTGGCTCTGCCGCAAATACAATAGCGGCGCTATCATCTCTTGGTAATCCTGTAGCTTTTATAGGCAGAGTAGGAAATGATGAGCATGGCAGACTCTTTGAGGAAGATTTAAGAAATATTGGGGTTGAATATTGTACTGAAAAAGCTGACAGTACCTGCTCAGGGCCAACTGCATGCTGTATTGTTCTTATTACTCCTGACGCACAGAGAACCATGAATACTTTTCCGGGTATATCAGGTTTTTTGAGTCCTGGAAATATTGATGAGCATGTTATATCGCAATCTGAAATTATATACCTCGAAGGTTATCTACTGGATAGCAGAGAAGCTAAAAAAGCATTTGAGAAAGCAATAAAAATAGCATCAGAAACGGACGGGAAGGTTTCTCTCAGCCTTTCAGATTCTTTTTGTGTGAAGCGTCACAGAAATGAATTTATGGGCCTTATAAAAAATAATGTAGATATCCTTTTTGCAAACGAGGAGGAAATTAAGTCATTATTTGAAACTGGTAGCCTGGAATCTGCTCTTTATAATTGTAAGGAATTAAAAAATACATGTATTATTACAAGAGCCGGGGAAGGGTCAATTGTTATATGCAACGGAAAGGTAAATACAATTCCTCCGGAAAAAAATGTCAGGGTTATTGATACTACAGGAGCAGGTGATCTATATGCAGCCGGGTTTCTTCACGGGTATGTAAGAGGAATGGATCCCGGGATATGTGGAAGAATAGGCAGTATAATTGCAGCCGAAATAATCAGTCAGCATGGTGCACGTCTTGAAACGTCCCTTAATAACTTACTTGAAAGAATAAGTTTTTAATTTTGCTGAATGTATTATTTTATTATACAGGTGTATTAACTTAACAGGATTTAAACTGGTAAACAAACAGTAAAATATAAAATAAACAAATAGATAAAATAACATGAAAATAACATGAAGGGGATAACATGAATAATAATCAAAAAGCTGAAATAGGCATATTCGGAGGTTCGGGATTTTACTCTTTTTTAGAAAAGGTAGAAGAATATGATGTTTATACGCCTTATGGCTCTCCTTCAGATAAAATAACGGTTGGTCTGGTTGAAGGGAGAAAAGTTGCTTTTATGCCCAGGCATGGAAAAGACCATAGCTTACCGCCACACAGGATTAATTATCGTGCAAATATTTTTGCAATGAAGATGCTGGGTGTAAAATGTATATTCGGGCCATGTGTTTCAGGAAGTCTCCAGCCACACATAAAGCCGGGGCATTTTGTAGTGTGCGACCAATTTGTTGATAGGACAAAAGGAAGGATTGATACATTTTATGATGGTCCTAAAACAATCCATCTTGCGATGGCTGAGCCATACTGTCCGGAGCTTAGAAGAATTGTTATTGAAAGTGCGAAAGAACTAAATATTGATTATCATCCAGAAGGTACAGTAGTTGTCATTCAGGGCCCGAGATTCAGCACTCGTTCTGAGAGCAGATGGTATTCGTCACAGGGATGGGAAGTTATAAATATGACACAGTATCCTGAGGCGTATCTTGCCAGGGAGCAGGAAATGTGTTATGTAAATATTTCACTAATTACTGATTATGACGCAGGACTGGAGGGACATCCTGAAATAAAACCGGTGACTATAGAAGAAGTGATTAGAGTTTCCAATGAGAATAATAAAAAATTAACAGCACTTCTTTTAAAAGCAATATTAAAAATTCCAGAGGAACGTGATTGCGCCTGTTTACATGCATTAAAAGATGCGGAAATTTAGCCGGTATTTTTACATTTGAACAATAAAGATTTTCAGAATTTAAGGAGTTATTATTTGCTACTTTAAAGAATAATTAATCTGTGCAGTAATAATCTGCATAAATTATTAATAAGAAATTAATAAGAATGATATGAAAGTAAGAATAAAAGAGAAGGTGAAATAATTATGAAGTTAATAGGGAATGTAGAAATCAGCGGGCTGGAAAAATTAAGAAGTGGTAAGGTAAGAGAGATGTTTTCGTTTGATGATCGGATTTTAATAGTAACTACTGATAGAATTTCTGCTTTTGATTTCATTTTACCCTCATTAATTCCTTATAAAGGCATAGTTTTAAATAAAATATCAAATTTCTGGTTTAATTATCTGCAAGACATAATTGATAACCATTTAATTGAAACAGATTTTGAGAAGTTTCCAAAATTTTTAAAAAAAT
>JAQVHC010000050.1 GCA_028696435.1 Actinomycetota bacterium
TAACAAAATCTATTTCAGATGCGTTAAAAGGCAAATTCCGGTCATCATCTTTTTTGTCCTGGCCCTGCCGCAGGCCGCAATCTATAATGAATTTTTTCCTGCCTGACTCTAAAAGATAACAGCTTCCGGTTACTTCTCTTGCGGCTCCATAAAATGATAATTTCAATAACCACCATCCTCACTTTAAAATAATAATTTCTGTCATATAATTCAAAGCAAATAATTTTGCAGTGATATTTTTGTAAAATTAAAAGCCATCTTAAAAAGTCATCTGATTAATAAGTGAAGTTGATAAATGTTTCGACGCTACAAAATACCGGTCAGTATACAGTATATTTATATTTATATATTTTAAATTTTACCGGAATGATGCTTAGAATAACAGTATAATTTTTAAAATTTTAAAAAAAGACAGCTGTTCAAAAAATATATATATAGAAACTATTTGTGGTAAAAAAATTTAATAATTATTTGAGTAATCACCTGAGTAGTTTATAATAGTATTAATCTGACAATGATAATATTACTTTACCTGGATATTAACAATCTAACTTGTAATTTTGAAATCATTATAATTATAGAGGGGTATCTACATGGATAAAAATCAAAAGGTAGTATTTCTAATAAGGCATGGAAATACAGAATATAATGAAAAAAAGCTTTTTAGAGGGCGTTTGAATATACCGCTGAATAGTACCGGCATTGAACAAGCAGAAAAAACTGGAAAATTTCTTAAGGGTATAAAATTTGACCTTATATACTCAAGTCCTTTAAGACGGGCATATGAAACTGCGGAAATTATAAAAAAATATCAGAGCAATGATATGGAAGTTTTAAAAGAAGAGGGCTTTACAGATGTTAGTTTTGGTGAGTGGGAAGGTAAAAGCTATGACGAGATTCAATCGCGTTACCCGGAATTTTTCAGGCAATGGATGGAAGAACCCTACAGGCTGGTTATTCCCGGAGGTGAAACGCTGTATGATGCACAGGATAGGTCGTGGGAGACTTTAAAAAAAATCATTTCTGAGGAGAGCGGCCAGGCTATTGCAATTGTAACGCACAGAATGATTACTAAACTATTAATTTCAAAGATTTTAGATATTAATGAATCGGGAATCTGGAAAATAAATCAGGACGCTTGCTGTATAAATATATTTGATTATATGTACGAAACCTTTTTTGTTTCTAAATTGAATTATAATTTTCATATTGTTGACATAAAAGAAAGCTTTTTTAGAATAGATTAGGAAGGCAGGATAAAGAAATTAAGGTGGGTATAACCGGGTATTATAAAAAAGAATAGAATAAAAGAGAGTAAGTTAGAGTACAGGCTAAAGTATAAGTTGAAAGGTTAAAAATAATAGATAAAAAGAGTAAAACAGAGGGACTAAATAAAAGAGTAAAGCCAAAATAAAAAAAATGGATTAAAAGGAGAATTATTATGGATAGATTAGCATCCAGCATTGTGTTCAAAGTCTTCTTTGTGATAGTAAGTTATTTACTGGGTTCTGTGTGCTTTGGTTATGTAGTGGCCGGTGCTTTAAAGAAAGAAAATTTTGGCAGGGAAGATTTACCCGGTGCAGCAGGTTCTGCCCGCCAGATGGGGCTTGCTAAGGGCATACTTGTAGGGTTTCTTGATGCGTTGAAAGGTATGATTCCTCCTTTGCTTGGCAAGCTTTTTAAGTTAGATTTAGTTACAATCTGCATTGCCTGTCTTGCAGTAGTAATCGGACATAACTGGCCTATATTTTTTAAATTTAGAGGCGGTGGTGGATTGTCCACTACGATCGGAATGAGTATGATTCTGGTTCCAAAAGAATTTATAATAGCATTCCCCATAGCTATTATAAGTGGTTACATATATAAATACACTCTGGGCAGGCGGCTTAAGTTTCACCCCAATGCTGTAGGTGGTGGAGTCGGGACTTTCCTGCTGCCGGTACTTTCTTTTGCATTTAATGAACCTTTACCTGTTTTGATTTTATTTATTATTGTATTTTTTGTTGTAGCGTTAAAAGGAATTATTCTTTTTTACATATATAATGTAAAGACAGTGGGATGAATTCCTCTATCAATTGTGTTCCAGAATTTATAGCTTGTATCATCAGGATTCTGCAGGGCTATTTGTTAATAATATTTATATAATATTATATGCACAATATAATTTTCAACCTTCTGGTATCACACTTCAACTTTTATAAATCTTAAAAAAATATTTTAATATCAAGAATATTTATGATAAAATGATAAAAAATAGCTCCAAATGTATTAAAAATATTAAAAAATATTTATAGCTAATTTTTAGCATTCTTAGTCCTGCTGTAGAAAACTCCACTATCATTTTATCGTACAAGACAGTCAATTATTTGAGTATTAAGTATTAATATAAAAATAAGAGAAGGAGCAAAAAAATGAAATTATCACCGCCGAAATAAGTAACATGGTGGATAGCTCTGGTTCTTGCTGTCCTAGGGATAGTAGCAGAATTTGTTTCATTGGGCATTATAACAACATATAACTTCTGGTTTGTTGCGGTCTCTGCTGTTTTACTTCTCATTGCTACAATAGTAAAGGGTCTTTAAAAGGTAAGATATTGTAGAATACAACAGATAACTAGATTTTAAAGGATACTCTGGATTTCTTAGTGAAGATTCTCTCAGCATACGGGTTTAATAGATATATATATATATAGAATATAGATATATCTACAAAGGCACAGGTTCTAATAACTTAAACCTGTGCCTTTATTATTTAAATTTAGCTTAACCTGTGCAATATTTTTATATTTAATAAATAACAGGGCTAGACTTCGTTTAGCTTAGTTCATGCCATGCACAGAGGAGGGTTCCAGGACCTGTATGACCTGCAACTACAAGAGAAGCCAGAGTATTCATACATACTTCTATTCCCATATCTTCTAGTTTTTCTTCAAGAGCGGCAGCACTTTCTTCCACTTCTCCATGAGATATAAAAGCTCTTACTTTGCTGTTGTTTATGTTAGTTTTTTTTATGGATTTTTTTACAAATTTTGTAATAGCTTCAATTTCATCTTTTGCTCTAACAATTCCACCCGAAACAGCCATACCGTTTTTTATTTTCACTGCAGGATGAAAACCCATATTTTTCATCCTTCTTACCCACTTCCCGGCTGTCTCTGAAACTCTTCCTGAGGCAACCACCCATTTTGGGTCTTTAAAAAATGCTATTACCTTAACTCTGGGTATCATTTTTTTGAGTTCTTCTAAAATATTATTCAAAGTAGCCCCTTTTTCTAAAAGCTCTATTGCTCTTATAACAAAAAGGCCCTGACCACATGAGCCTGAAAGAGTGTCAAAAGTAAAAATTCTTTTACTCTCAGATTCAGGGAAAAGATTAATGGCCTGTAGAGCTCCGTTCAAAGCGCCTGAGAATTTATTTGAGACTGAAATGTAGAGGACTTTATCAAATTTTTTAAGTTGCTTTTCAAATGCTTTTTTGAAATCTCCAATATTAGACAGGCTGGTTTTTACGAATACTTTTTTACCCTGTCTGTCTGCCTCTAACATCTTTTCAAAGACGTTTTTGCCAGGGATTTTTTCCATATCTATTCCAGGCCATTCAACTATTGCTTTTACAATTTCAACATCATGTAACCTTGCCCAGTCGTCCGGGATTTCTGAAGCTTCATCGGTAACAATACCAATAGACTCAGTGATCATAATTGCCTCCTAAAAATGTTGGGTAAAAAAATATAGGCTAAATTATACACCGCTTTTGCGATACAGGCAAATATTAATTTGAGTTGCCATATATAGTCATACTAAATATAAATACTTATTAAATATTGGTTTTATTAAAACAAAATATTGCTATCGGATATATAAAGCTATTTATTATTTTTTTATTATCCCCCCTTTTTTAAAGCAGGAGACAAATGCATCAAGAACCTTGTTATAAGAAGAAACTATATTATCCAGTAATGGGCATTCTATTGCTAACTGATTCAGTTTAATATTTATCCCGCTACGAAAGTCATTAAAATTTTTATTGTTTCGTAATATATATTTATAACACACTAATCATATTCCTGGTTATTTTCTTTGAAATAATTTAGAATAGCCAGTACAATCCTTTTCGAAGCATTTCCATCTCCATACGGGTTCTTATCAGCTATCATTTTTTCATAATCCTTTTTACTTTCAAGAAGAAGTGAAATATTATTTATTATATTTTGTGTTTTTGTACCAACCAGTTTTGAAAGTCCGAGCTTTACAGATTCATTTCTTTCAGTAAAATCTCTTATGACTAAAACGGGTTTCTTAAATGAAGGAACTTCTTCTTGAATACCTCCTGAATCAGTTATTATAAGATATGATTTATTCATCAACCATAAAAAAGCCTCGTAGCTTAATGGTTTTATAAGCTTTATATTTTTTTCACCAGAGAGAATTTTATTTACAGGTTCAATTACATTGGGATTTAAATGAACCGGATATATTATTTCAACATCATTATACTTATTTGAAATAAACTTTAAAGCTTCACATACGTTCTTAATATCTTCCCCAAAAGATTCTCTCCTATGCATAGTGACTAGAATTATTTTCTTCTTAATGTCAACTATTTTCTCTAGATTGTTTATTTCTTCTGACTTTTTTAAAAAATTATAATCATTAATTTTTTTAATTCCCCATTCCATTGCATCCACGATTGTATTACCGGTAAGAATTATACTTTTTTTATTAAAACCCTCTCTTAAAAGATTTTTACGGGCACTCTTTGTTGGAGCAAAATGAAGATCAGTTATTTTTGACAAAAGCTGTCTATTTATTTCTTCAGGGAAAGGACTAAACTTGTTATAAGTTCTAAGCCCGGCTTCTACATGCCCGATTTTTATTTTCTGATAAAATGCTACAAAAGCTGTAAGAAAAGCAGTAGTAGTATCCCCCTGGACGAGAACAATATCAGGTTTTACTTCATTAAACACGCTTTCCATGCTTTCAATTATCTTTGATGAAAGCTTGCCGAGTGTTTGATCGTGCATCATTAAATTAAGCTCTATATCAGGTTTTATTTCAAAAAAATCAATAACCTGCTTAAGCATTTCTCTGTGCTGCCCTGTCGAGCAGATAAAAAGCTCCATAGTTTTAGGATTTGATTGTATTTCTTTTATGAGCGGAGCCATTTTAATCCCTTCAGGTCTCGTTCCAAAAGAAACTAGAATTCTTATTTTTTCTTTCATTTTTTAGAATCAGGTTATTAGTCTTTTTGTTTGTTCAAACATTTTGTGTGAGGAATAGTATATATGAAATAAAAAATAAAGAAAATTTTTATTTTAAAAATGACTTCTGGTAAATTAAGTTTAAAGAATACAATATAAGTTTTAAAAAATATATTATTATATATATTAATTAATTTATTAATAACTATTTAAATAAATTTTGTAGTTATTGTATTATTATAAAAAATAGTGAATCTATAGCTTTTATACCTATTATCTATTATAATGTAAAATTTATTATGATTAATATACCTATTTTAATTCTAACAATATTTGCATATTTGATTGCAGTTACCTTCCTCTTAAGTGGGATAGATGATCTGGTTTTTGATGCAATTTTCTGGTTTAAAGCAAGAAAAAATAGAAACATGCTTGAAATTGAAGACATGTTAAATAAAGAAGAGAAACATATAGCAATAATTGTACCAGCATGGAAAGAAGAAAATGTGATAGACAAAATGGTGGTAAACGCAATAAAAATGATTGATTATAGGAATTATGACATTTTTGTAGGAATTTACCCAAATGATAAAGAAACAAAAAGATCTATTATGAGTCTTGAGGGATACTATTACAACAAGGTTCATATAATAGTCAATGATTTAAATGGACCAACAAATAAAGCCCAAAACCTCAATATGATTTTTAAGGGAATTAAAAATTATGAAAAAGAAACAGGAAAAAGATATAAAATTTTTGTCATACAGGACTCTGAAGATATAATACATCCACTTTCACTAAAACTTTACAATTACCTCATTCCACCAAAAGATATGGTTCAGATACCTGTATTTCCAATTGAGTCTGAAATGAATTTTATAAATTTCTTTAAATACATGACAAGTTCTACCTATATAGATGAGTTCGCTGAAAGCCACACAAAAGATATCATCGTAAGAAAACAAATAAAGGGAATTATACCTTCTGCTGGCGTTGGAACTGCTTTTAAAAGAGAAGCCCTCGAAAAGGTAGCTGAAGCAAATAATGGAATAATATTTAATTTTAATAATATTACAGAAGATTATGAAGTTGCAATAAGATTTCATGAAGCAAATCTTGAAACTGATTATATTGCAGAGGGTGTTTTAAGAGTTGATGACAATGGAAATAAAAAAATTGAATACATTGCAACAAGGGAATTCTTTCCAAATAGTTTTAAAGCTGCAGTTAAGCAGAAATCAAGATGGGTTTATGGTATCACGTTCCAGACTCCGGCCCAGCACAGGCTAAAAGGGAAAACTTTACCACAGATTTACACTTTGCTCAGAGATAGAAAATCAAAATATGTAAACCTGGTAAATCTACCTGCCTACATGTTATTTTTTTATTCCATTTTTGATCTTGTTTATAGTTTGATAACAGGACAACCATCGATAACATCATCAAGGATATTCACTCTGTTCTCACCTATGTGGTATATTATTGTAGTAGACACTGGACTTGCTGTTTTTAGAGTGTTTAACAGGTTTATTGCAGTAAAAAGCATATATGGAATTAAACATGCTGTTGCATCAGTATTTATCCCTCCTTTTGCATCGTTAAGGTTAATATGGGGAAATACGATCAACTTTTTTTCAACACTTGATGCCTGGAAAACATTCTTTTTTGGAAACAGGAAAAGAGTAAGTTGGAACAAAACTATTCATAAAGAATATGCTCCCGATAAAGTACTAACGAACTACAAGAGAAAACTTGGAGATATACTTATTGAAAATAAAATAATAAGTGAAGCAGAACTTTCAAAAGCCATTAAAAATAAATGTAATAGTAATGAACTATTCGGGAAATATCTTGTAAGTGAAAAATATGTTGAAAAGAAGGATATGGATCTAGCACGAGCATTACAGCTTCGTTCATATCCTTCAGAGCTCAGATTTGAAGATCTTGATCCTAACCTTATATATCTAATACCAGAAGCAATAGCAACGTCAGGAAAACTTCTGGTTATAGGAAAGTTAAAAGATTCAATACTTGTGGCAAAAGATCAAAACACAGGGGGAATTTTTACCGAAATAATCCAGGAAAAGACTGGAGAAAAAGTAGAATATGTCAACTTGCCGTATAAGGAACTTGGCCCCCTGATAAAATCTGCATACGAACTTGCTCCAAAAAGGATCCAGGAAGAAAATAAATTTGGTAACCTTCTTGTAAGAAAAGAAGTAATAAATGAAGAAATGCTGGCAATTGCGCTTGATGTTCAGAAAAAAAACAAATACAGATTGGGAGAGATACTAATAAAATTAGGTTTCATAACAGAAGAAGAATGTGCAAAAAACCTTGCAGAGTACTTTGGACTTGAATACAAAGAATTAAAGCTTGAAGATATCCAATTAGAAACAGCACGTATGTTCTCCAAAAAACTTGTTCTTGATTACGGTATACTTCCGTTTAATGAGTCAAATGAAAAGCTATTTCTATGTTTAAGCGATCCTCTTGAAAGTAAAGGTATTGAAGAAGTAAAGAAAATATATAAAAAAGAAATAAAACCCTATGTATGTCCATATTCAAAATTAGTTTCGATGATTTCATTTATATATGAAGAGAAAACAGATTTAAAAGAATTTGCTCCTTAAGAAAAATTTTTAATACAATATTAATATATACTTACGACATTTAATATTTACTTTATGGTATCCCCCCTTTTTTAAAGCAGGAGATAAATGCATCAAGAAGCTCCGGGTCAAACTGAGTTCCCCTGTTTTCCATCATTATAGAAATAGCTTCATCCGGTGTAAAAGCACTACGATATGGACGATGGGAAGTAAGAGCGTCAAAAGTATCTGCAATTGCGATAATTTTTGCTGGTAAAGGAATTTCATCTCCCTTTAATTTATTAGGGTAACCTTTACCATCATAACGTTCGTGATGGCTCCTGATACCTGATAAAAGATCATGCATTAGAGTAAAATGATCAACAATTGCCTCGCCCTGCTGGGGATGGCGCTGGATTATTTCAAACTCCTCTTTAGTTAATTTACCGGGCTTCAGCAAAATTTCATCAGTAATGCCTATTTTCCCTACATCATGGAGTAAGCTACTTAGATAAATATCTTTTTGGATTTGTTCGCTTAAATGAAGTTCTTTACATAAGCACTCTGCATAATGGGCAACTCGTCTGGAATGTCCTGAGGAATATGGGTCTTTTGCTTCTATAGCTTCTACAAGAGTAGAGACCCCCTGCAAAAGTATTTTCTCTCTCTCCCTGAATAACTCAGCATTACTTATTGCCAGTCCTGCCTGTGTAGATAAAATATCTAGCAGCTTCAAATCTCTGGAATTAAGATTTTCTCCCTTCGTTTTTCCGCTGACAGCAATTAAACCTATTATTTTTTCCCCACCTCTAAAAGGTGATAGAATAAAAGGAAAGTCGCAAATCGGGCATGAAGAACATTTTTTATTTTCAAACTCCTGGATAGATAAAAACTGCTCGGGATTATTT
>JAQVHC010000051.1 GCA_028696435.1 Actinomycetota bacterium
ACCCTTACTACCAAGGAGCGCCTTCATCTCTTTGCTACCTTCGTCAAAAAAATAGACATATTTTTTCGAATTTTTAGAAGTCATCTTATTAATCACCCTCTTATTTTAATAATGCTAATTTAATAAACCTTATAATAAATTCTATAATTCCCTAAATATCTTACAATTTCTGCAAAAAAACAAATTGTAATATATTAACAAAAAAATATAAAAAAATTAAGGGTATTTGATAATAAATAAGAAAAATTTTATATTGGCATCTCCTTGTTGACCGGCCGGGCTACCTGTGGATTACCTGTTTTTATGTATTTATTACTCCGATTACCTATCAGGATTACGTGCCCCGTGTCATTTGCCTGGATTATCTACCCGGATTACCTGCCTCCCTATCTTAATTATCTCCCCTGGCACTGTTAACAATAAGTTTTGAAAAATCTGCAAACATCATATAAAGGTCAACCGTTTTTCTTACCAGATTTATCCGGTTAGACCTTACTTTTACATCCTTATCCATAATAAGAATTTTATCAAAGAATGTATCTACTACGTCACCCAGTTTATAAAGTTCTTCAAGAATTTGCCTGTAATCTTTACTGCGCATAAGATTTTTTATTAAAACTTCCTTTTTACTGACAGACATAAACAATTCTTTTTCAAGCCCTTCTGTAAACAATCCAGGATTTACCTCACCCCGTTGTTCTTTTTTATTTATTATATTTTTACACCTTACCATTGGAAGTATTATTCTTTTAATGTCTGCTTCATTAATAAATCTTTCCAGTGCATTATACCTTAAGTCAATATCAAAAATAGAATTACATCCCGCACCAAGAACTGAATCAAGAATGTCCGCCCTCTTCCCCTCCTTCTCAATTATAAACCTGTACCTTGTTATAATGAAATTAAAAATTTCTTCCCTGATTCCATAATCCAGTCTGTTTTTAAAACCGGGATACTTTGAAAATAATTCCACACTATAATCTATTATATCCCCCAGATTAAAATCATATTTACCTTTAAGTATTGAAAGAACAATACCCTGAGCTTTTCTCCTCAGTGCAAAAGGGTCCTCAGAACCACTTGGTATCTTTCCTGCTCCGAACATTCCTGTTATCGTATCAATTTTATCAGCAATAGATAATATTAACCCGATATCATTTGAGGGCAGGATGTCTCCAGCAAATCTCGGAAGATAATGTTCAAATATTGCATCAGCCACATCGGCCTTTTCACCTCTTTCAAGAGCATACTGCCTTCCTACAATTCCCTGAAGGTTCGGAAATTCTACTACCATGTTTGTAACAAGGTCACACTTACATAGCATACTGGCTTTTCTGAGGTCTTTATAGAAATCATCATCTTTTTCATAGAAACTATTATTTTTGACTCTGCTAACTTTGACACTCTCTTTTTCGCTGTTCTCTATTCTGCCACTCTCTTTTAACAAATCTGCAATATACACGCTTATTTTTTTCAGTCTTTCAGCTTTATCATACATACTTCCAAGACCCGAAAAGAAAATTACACCTTTTAATTTATCAGTCCAGTAATCAAAATCATGTTTTTTATCCGCCTCGTAAAAATATGCTGCATCGCTCAATCTTGCCCTCAGCACCCTCTCATTTCCTTTCCTCACATCTCCTTCATCCTTCACACCATTCTGCACAATTATAAAGTAGTTGCTCACATTTCCTGAACTATCAAGCACAGCAAAATATTTCTGGTGGTGCTGTATTGCTTCTATAAGTAATTCTTTTGGAATATAAAGAAATCTATCTGGAAAACTACCGGTTATGACATTTGGTATTTCAACCAGATTAACTACATCTTCCAGTAAATTTTTATCAAGAATGACCCTGAATTTACCTTTCCATACCCCATCTTCCAGATTTTTTATCTGACTTAATATTAATTCTTTTCTTTTTGAACCTTTAACTATAACTTTGCCCTTATCCTCGACCAGTTTAAAATATTTACCGCTATCTTTTATAATTATAGGACCGGGACTAATTGTCCGATGACCATATGTAACATTCGAGGAATTTAAATTCGCGATGTTGAAATTTACTACTCTGTTATCATAAAGAGCAAGGATCCACCTGATAGGCCTGACGAACCTGATATCGTAATCTGCCCATGTCATCTGCTTGCTGAATGTTAATGAAAGTATTGAATCCTTCAGTATTCCGGGAATAATATCCTGTGTTTTCTTACCTTCTTCCATAATCCTTTTCCCGAGGTACAGTCCCTTACCTTCAATCTCTATCTCTTCAAGTTCACCTACATTAAGACCAAGGCTTTTTGCAAAACCCCTTGCAGCATCCGTGGGTCCCCCTTTTTTATCCAGAGCAATTCCCACAGGCGGACCGGTAACTGTCTTTACTTCGGGTTTTTGTTTTTCACCAAGGCCTTCTACTACTCCAACAAGCCTTCTGGGTGAGCAGTAAGTCCTTACGGTTTCAAATTCCAGTCTGTTCTCTTTTAACTTATTTTCAAGAACCTTTTTTAATCCATAAATTCCTTCTTCTACACAGGAAGGAGGAAATTCTTCGGTTCCGATTTCCAGCAGCAATTCTTTTCCTGTTTTCATTTCATTTTCATATCATTCATAACACATATATATTCACATAAAGCCAGAAATTAAAATTAAAATAAATTATTCCTTTTTAATTATTCCTTCTTTTTAATTATCCCTTCTTAATCATTCCTTCTTAAGCAGAGGGTAGCCAAGCTTTTTTCTCTGCTCAAGATAAGCCGAACACAAAATTCTGGCAAGATTTCTTACCCTGGCAATGTATGAAGTTCTCTCTGCCACACTGATTGCTTCTCTGGCATCGAGTAAATTAAAAACATGTGAGCATTTAAGGACATACTCACACCCTACAAAAACAAGCCCTTTATCCATAACTTTATGAAATTCTTTTTCATATTTTTCAAATAAGTCAAGGAGCATCTCAATTGTTGCAACTTCAAAGTTATATAATGACCACTGTTTTTCCGATTCAAGATGTATATCTCCATAGCTTATATCATCAGACCATTTAAGTTCCCAGAAACTGTCCTTATCCTGGAGATACATTGCAACACGCTCAAGGCCATAAGTAATTTCAGCAGAGACAGGTTTAAGCGCCAGGCCTCCCATTTGCTGAAAATACGTAAACTGGGTTATTTCCATCCCATCTGCCCATACCTCCCATCCGAGACCCGCAGCTCCTATGGTCGGGGATTGCCAGTCATCTTCCACAAAACGTATATCATGCAGTTTCAAATTAATTCCAAGACTTTCAAGAGAACCAAGATAAAGATCTATTACATTGTCAGGTGAAGGTTTAAGAAGAACCTGAAACTGATAGTAAAACTGGGTTCTGAAAGGATTCTCTCCATATCTGCCATCGGTTGGTCTTCTACTTGGTTCAACATAGGCAACATTCCAGGGTTCTGGCCCAAGACATCTAAGAAAAGTATCGGGATTAAACGTCCCGGCACCTTTTTCAAGATCCAGAGGCTGCTTGATGACGCAATTATTTTCCGCCCAGTATTTTTGAAGGTTAAAAATAATATCCTGAAAATTCATAGTTTCTTATTTTAATAACATTAATTTTAATAGTCAATCAAAGCACAATCATAAAATCGCTATTCTAATATTCCAGCATCAATCAGAACAAATTGGAACAAACCGGCATAAATGACAGCTTTAACAAAAGTAATAACATTCCTATTGCAATCCTGTACTATATCCCTAATTTCTTTAAATAATTAAAACTACTTATATCACATTCTGTGTGATAAAGTATATAATCTTCAATCAGCTTGTATATCTTTTTAAGGGTGAAGGCATTTACTTCAATTTCCCTGAAATCTTCAATTTTTAGATTAAATAAATCATACAGAAATCTGTAGTCCGAAACATTTAAAATTTCCTTTACCGGTAGCGAATTTGCACAGTTATTACATAAAACTCCTCCATACCTTACTGAAAAATAAATTTTGTTTCCCGCAAAAGAATATAGATTTTCTAATTGTTTATTACATTTACTGCAGTTTTTAAGCAGGGGCATTAAGCCTATAATTCTTAAAAACTTGATCTCAAAAAAACACATAATTTTTTCAAGTGCCTGGATGTCTTCCTGCGCAGCATTATTTATTTCATTAAAACAGACATAAATTAATTTAAATAAAAGAGGAGATGAGTCCCCACCGGGGACCTGGGTTTTCAGAACAATTTTGCTAATTATTTCACAGAATATGAATTTATAGAAATCAGAAGCAATATTTTTAAAGCTTTTTAATATTTCTGCCTGGGTTATGATATCAAGATTTCTTCCTTTTGTTACTTCCATCTCAACCAGATTAAAGAGCTCCAGTCTCCCACCAAACTTACTGTTTATTTTCCTGGCCCCCTTGGCTACTGCACTTATAACATCTCCCTCAGCCGAATACATCCTGACTATTTTATCTGATTCCCCGAGTTTATATGTTTTTAGAATAATAGCCTTTGCTTTATAAGATGACATTTTACTTTCTCATCTGTAAGAGACACCTTTTTATAAGATAAGAGGTGTCTTTTTATTTATCGGAATAATAATCTGCTTATCAGAAAAACTTTTTTGTCTGCACCAGAAATACACTCTTATTTACCAGGAAAAACTTTTTATTTCACGGAGATGCTTTTCTATGTTTTTTCTATATTTACAGGAAGCAGCTTCTTATTTATCAAAAATAGCACTGTATTCCTTTATTATATTAACACCACTGCTGGTCCCCAGTCTGGTTGCACCTGCATCTATTAGTGCCTGTGCATCACTAAATGTTCTTATTCCACCGGATGCTTTAACTCCTATATTTCTTGTGACCACTTCTCTAATTAATCTTATGTCATCAAGTTCGACACCCCTCACTCCAAATCCGGTAGACGTTTTCACAAAATCTGCACCGGATTTTTCGATAATAGAGCACACCTCTTTAATTTCATCTCTGTTTAAGGATGCAGTTTCTATTATGACCTTAATGTTAATATGTTTGTTGTATTCAGCTATCTGTTCACGTCTGATCACATTTACAACTATTTTAATTTCTCGCTCTACATAATCATAGTTGCCACTTTTGACTGCTCCCAGATTTAAGACCATATCAAGCTCATCTGCACCATTTCTTACATTATTTCTGGCCTCAAATACTTTTGTTTCTATAGTATTTGCTCCCAGAGGGTACCCTACTACGGAACAGACTTTTACATCACTGTCAGCAAGTATCTTTTTTGCCTGTGTAACATAACATGGATTAATACATACTGCAGCAAAATGGTATTTCCTGGCATTAATGCATAACTGTTCTATATCTTTTGCCGTTGCAACAGGACTGAGCAGTGTCTGGTCAATAGTCTTTGCTAACTGTTCTTTCGTTAACGTATTTACCACCAGCCTTTCATCTGTAAACTTTAATAATTTATATAATTAATTTTAGCTTTATATCCTCTTCCGGCCCCACAGTGCTTTATCTGTTATGTCTGACTTTGCTGCACCACACCGGAACCCGAATTATTTTCTGATTTAAAAATTTTACCCATCATGTACGCTTTGAATTTTCTGTACCTATTTTTACCTGCTACTTACTTGCTGCAGACAACTTACCACAAATAAATTCGTCTATTAACTGCAATTAGCTAGCTACAGCTTTGCTTCAGTCATAATTTTAATATCATTAAATCCCTATCCACTCCCCTTCCATATTCATCTTTCCTGAGTCCAACCCTTTTAAAGCCGCACTTGTTGTAAAGATGGACTGCAGAACTATTTGCAGGGTCAACAGTTAATTCGATTATATTAATATTATCATCTTTTAAAGCATCAATCGCATTCTGCATAAGCTTTTTGCCAATTCCTTTATTTCTGTATTTCCTTTCTACGTAAAAAGAATGAATAAATGCAGTATTTTCTTCCCTTAAGCTTTTTATAATCTCACAAACTCCGATAATTTCGGTGTTATCACTCTTATCAGTAATGCTTTCTTCTATATCATTTTTTTTTATGGCGCCCTTACTTATTCTTCTTTCGCCCTTGATTGGCTCTTTGTGCCTTTTTGCCACAATAAGTTTACCATACCTTATTATTACCGGTATAACCCACTCATTTACCGAAGCATCTTTTCCAAGGTTTCTTTTTTCAAGTTTTACAATCTTTTCAACCAGATCGCAATCAACATTTTTTATTTCCTGAAAAATAATATTATCCATACTAATAATTAATATTAATAAAAAAAATAAAAAAAAATATACACCCTACTCTAATTTTACATTACCTGTCAATAGGCCAGTTTTAGATGATACATAATTAAGTTCTTAATAATCTTAAAGTTACACAGAAGTAGAATACAGAATAGATTGATTAATAAAATTTACTTTAAATATTAAAGTAAAAGAAGATTATATTACAGGCCAAAAGCATTTCTTACATCTGACAGCATGCTATTCTGTATCGCCTCCATGCTGATTCTATCTTTTTCATTTTCATGATCATAATTATATATATGGAGAATACCGTGTATTATTAGCATTATTATTTCCAGAGTAAGGTTCCAATCACTGCCCTGAGCAGTGACATTTGAATGCGCAACTTCCGGACATATAAATATCTCACCCACTGTTACAGGGCATGAGATTTCCTCAGGAATTACAGGTTCATCATCAGAAACATAAGAAAAAGATAACACATCTGTTTCTCTGTCCACATTTCTGTATTTCTTGTTTAATTCCCTTATATCACTGCTGTCCAGAAAAATGATATTTAACTGTCTTTTTTTATCTTTATCAAATTTATCAGAAATATATTCAGAAACCCTTTTTATTAAATCGAGATCCAGTTCTACTTTTCTCTGGTTATTTATTATTTCTACTTTCACATTGCCTCTGCTTTTGTTTTTAGTTTGTTTTTTTCTTTCGTTTCAATATCATCATATGGAATTCGTGAGTGATATATAGATATTAAACCCTCAATCAGGGTATCTCTTATAGTATTAATTTCCTTTAAAGTTATATTGGCTTCATCTAACTGACCATCTTTTATCTTATCTTCAAAAATATCTCTCACCATTTGCTCAATTTTTTTAGGATTCACTTTTTCAATTGACCTTACTGCAGCCTCTGTGGCATCAGCAAGCATCAGAATTGCTGCTTCTTTGCTCTGTGGTTTTCTGGCAGGATAACGGAAGTGCTCTTTCAGACCATCCGTAACGCCATTCCCATTATAAGAAAGCTCTCTATCTTTCTGCTTTTTATAGAAATATGTGATTATTGAATTTCCATGATGCTGTGAAATAATATCCATAACTTTCTTTGGGATCTTACTTTTTTCTGCCAGCTCCAGCCCATCCTTTATGTGATTGGATATTATATGTCTGCTCATTGAAGGATTTAAATGGTCATGGACATTTTCAATTTCAGATTGATTTTCATAAAAATATTCAGGCCTTTTTGTTTTCCCTATATCGTGGTAAAGAGCTGCCACTTTCACCAGCAATGAATCAGCTCCAATGGATTTTGCTGCACTTTCAGCAAGATGCGCCACAAGTATACTGTGATTATAAGTGCCGGGTGCTGATATAAGAAGGTCCTTAAGCAGTGGATGGTCTGTATTTGAGAGCTCCAGAAGCCCCATTGGGGTTACAACATTGAAAGTAGATTCTATAAAAGGTAAAAGTCCTATTGCAATAATAGCGCAGGCTATGCCATTGGCAACTCCGAGTATAGTATGGAGAGCAATTGTCTCTGGCTGGCCACCAATCAAATTAATTGTTAAGAACAAAAAAGCAAGAACGAGCGAACTATAGAATCCTGCTTTCATTATAGCAGAACGCTGGGGTTCTCTTGGTACTATAAAGGTTGAAAAAATTCCTCCAAGCATATATGCTACCATTAAACTAAAATCGAAATCAGTCGCAATGCCTGCAAATATCCCCAGGCAAATTGTAAGCATTATCCCCATTCGTGAATTAAACAATATAGTGCATATTAAAGATGCAGCAATAATCGGGAACAAGTAATTCCAGAAATTCAAATGTATTGATGAAAGGATAGTAAGAGCTTTTATAAATATTGTAAAAATTATTATAAGAAGCGAAATAATAAATAATTTTTTTGTGTTGTTAAATATATTTAGATCAAATTTATATATATAAAAACCAAATAGCAAAAGAGATGCCAGTGATATAAAAAATATGTATAAAAATCTCTTCCAGTTAAATCCTGTCTGCAGTAAACCTAATTGGGTTAATATTTTAATATCAGTCTCATCAACAATTTCGCCTTCAAATACAATTGTCTGGCCTTCAAGTATTGATACTATGTGTGGAGGAGTACTTAATCTGGCTTCCTCTCTTGCATTTTCTGTTGCCTCCGGATCAAAAATTGCCGTGGGTTTAATATTATTTTCAAGAACACTGGTTATTATAGGTAGGTGTTCTTCTTTTATACTTTCATCCTCTTTTGCAAGTTTAATAGCTTTATTTTTGGCGATATCTACCTCGGTTGGCTTTATCTCTTCCTTCATTATCTCTCTGGCTATTTCCTGG